>JBDUAU010000293.1:0-2860 GCA_040004485.1 Saprospiraceae bacterium | reverse complement strand
AAAATTTGCAGAGAAATATATCGATCAGTGGAATAATAACAATCCGGATGAGCCGATTACATTTCAACCTGTTCCTGAAGGACAATCAAGTGAAGAAGTTATTCTGGCCGCTGTTGTCGGAAAAACCACACCCGATATTTATTCAAATATGTGGCAGGGTGATGTGGAAGATTTTGCGCTTGCCGGGGTCCTTGTCAGACTTGATACTTTGGATGGGTTTATGGAATTTTTATACGAGCGATGTGACACACTGGTGGTAAAGGAAATAACTTCCTCAGACGGACATATTTACCAGATCCCATGGAAAGTCAATCCGATCATGATGATGTACAATCCGACGATGTTTCAGGATGCTGGAATAAAAGATGTACCTAAAAATTATTCTTCCTATATGGAAGCAGGCGGCAAAATTGAAGCTCATGCTGAACATGCCGAACTTGGCATTCACTGGCTGGGCATAAGTGAAGTCAGTCCGATCTGGTGGCAACGGTTTTTTAATTTTTTGCCATTGTATTATGCAGCATCTCGCGGAGCCCCTCTGGTGAAAAATGACAAAGCTGTTTTTAATAATGAATATGGTATTAGCGTATTTGCTTTTTTACAAGAACTATATACGCGAGGTTATTTTCCCCGCGAACAACAGAAAGGACAGAGTGATCCATTTCTTGCATCCAGGATTGCTTCAACTTTTATAGGGCCATGGACCATCGAACAAAATGAAAGGTTCAAGTCCGAAGGATTTCAATATGATTTCATTCATATGCCGGTCCCCGATACGATGACAGGTCCGGTTTACTCTTATGGTGATCCGAAGAATATAGTCATCTTCAATACCTGCACTAATCCGCAAACTGCCTGGCGCTTTCTCCGAACCATTCTGTCTGCTGAAGCGGATATAGATTTCCTCCGGTTATCAGGCCAGTTTCCCAGAAGAAAGGACATCAATACAAATCCACTCTTCCTGGATTATCTGAATGATCATCCAAGGCTTATACCATTTGCCCAGCAAACAAAATATTTAAGAGGAATGGATAGTGCTCCGTACATGAAGGAAGTATTGGATATTATTTCACAAGAGTATGAAGCATGTGTAGTATTTGGCAAAAAATCACCGAAGGATGCGATCGATGATGCGGCGCGCGCTGTTGATCTTTTGTATAAACATTGACCCCCCGACCCCCTGAAAAGGGGGAGGGAAAGAGAATAAAAAATGTAACGTAAGGATGAGCGAAGCAAGCGCTGCACTGAGCTTGTCGAATGTGTCGAAACATAAGGGTAGAAAGTAAAAAGACGAAAACAATAGATAATAAGCAATTGATAAAAAATGTAAACAAGTCCCCTTCAGGGGATTTAGGGGTAAAACGGAAATCCAAGACAGCATCCTACCTGCTGGTGTCACCGTACATCCTGCATTTTACCGTATTTGTTTTATTTCCCGTAGGCTTCTCCCTGTTTCTCACATTTCATGAATGGAACATTATAGGCCCGATGAAATATGTGGGGCTGGCTAATTATGAAAAACTTTTTCAGGATCAGTATTTTTTAAAATCAATTGGGAACACATTCGTTTTCCTGGCCATCCACATTCCATTGCAGATCATTATTGCCCTAGGGCTGGCGGCTATACTAAATGAGAAAATCTGGTTCAGAGCTTTTTTTAGAGGGGCTTTTTTTATGCCAGTGGTTGTATCGGGAGTTGTCGTGACTGTTTTATGGCAACAGCTGTATGGATATGAACTCGGGAGTATCAACACTTTCCTATTATGGCTGGGTATGCATAAAATTGGTTGGCTCATTGATCCTGCGTGGGCTATGCCTTCTATCGCGATCATGGCTACATGGAAAAATGTCGGCCTCTATATTATTCTTTTCCTTGTCGGCCTGCAGACAGTTCCGCGGTCTTTGTATGAAGCTGCGGATCTTGAAGGCGCAAATAAATGGCAGAAGTTTCTTTATATCACTTTACCTGGCATCAACCCTACTATTTTTATGGTAGTGGTTCTTTCTACGATTAGCGGCTTTTCTTTATTCATTGAACCGTACGTGATGACAGGTGGTGGTCCGCTCAACAGCACACTTTCCTCAGTACTCTATATTTATAAACAGGGATTTTTTTACTACCATATGGGTTATGCGGCTACCCTTGGATTTGTATTTGCACTTTTAATTCTCCTGGTGGTATTCATTCAACGGATCACAATTGAAAAAAAATAAGGGATGAGAAAAATCATTTTATATATTCTGTTGTGTCTGTTTGCTTTTGCTTTTTTGTATCCGTTTATCTGGATGCTCAGTGCATCACTTTCTGATGAGCGTAGCATAAAGGATATCATTCTGGGTCCGATCGGGTTCACGTTTGATCATTACATAAAATTAATCCATAGCATACCTATACTTGGTTCATTAGTGAATAGTCTTGTTGTCGCTACCGCTGTGACCACTGGCGTCCTCGTGCTTGGCTCCATGGTGGGCTATGCTTTGGCAAGACATCGATTTGCAGGACGCAACCTGATCTTTTATCTGATCCTGTTTACGATGACACTTCCTTTTCAATTGACACTCATTCCGAATTACATATTGATGGTTGAGTTTGGCTGGACAAATTCTTTTGCCGCACTTATCATTCCGGCCATGCTCAATGCATTTGCGATCATTTTATTCAGACAGCATTTTATGTCTATACCACAGGATTTAATTGATGCAGCCCGTATTGATGGTTGCAATGAATTACGGATTCTATTCCAGGTATTGTGGCCGATTTCTGTTCCAACATTGATTACCGTGGGCATTATTACGTTCATGACGTCATGGAATGAAGTTTTATGGCCCATCATTGTGATTCGGAAAGAAAGCCTCATGA
>JBDUAU010000258.1:0-9613 GCA_040004485.1 Saprospiraceae bacterium | reverse complement strand
CTAGCCCCCTAAAGGGGGGAAGGAAAATAACTTCATTTCCCCCTTTAGGGGGCTAGGGGGGAAAGAGAATGAAAAAATATTTCGGGGTTTTAACCCCGTAGGATTTATACTGCCTGCCTTTTGCGATAAATATTAAATGGTAGCGGGGTAGCAATCAAAAAAGTAACAAACGAAGTTCCCTCCTAGCCACGAGCCCCACATCTAAAGCTTTCCAAGCATCTTTTTCAAAACAGATTTAATAACGGTATCAAAATCAGATTTGTCATAGGTTGATAAAACATACACTTTATGTTCTATAATTTTTACATGGATGATGACTCTCGCACTCCCGGATTTTCCCTGACCTTTATCTGTAATGGACATGCGAATTTTATAAATTGAACTGCCCAGATTTTCTCAGATGATGGGATTTGATCTTAATTGCTTTCTTAAGGTTCAGAAAGTCCCTTTTTATACCTGGATATTTTTTAAGAAGTTTCTTGGCTTCTAATAGAAAAGTCTTTGTTGGAAAAACTTTATAATTCGTCGATGGCTTTGTCGAATGACTTCTTTGGATTCTTTCCGCTTCGGATTTGGTCTCTGATTTCTTTGGCTTCACGAATTGAATTTAAATTTTTTCGAGCCTCCGTTTTTGATAGAACAGGTTTAATATCCTGAACACCATTTTTGTCTTTACCTGTTGCTGAGGCAGGCTTTGACTCGTTTATAGTTTTAGTAATATTATTTGCCCGATTCATTATTTTATTAAGCTGACTGTGGTATAAATATAAAGCTAAAAACGTACCCTGAAGGTAATTAGTTGCATCAGGTTTCTTAACCCCATTCTCCCTAAATCCCTGATCACCTTTGCGAAATTGCTTTTTGCAATTTCTAAGGGGCACAATCCCCGCATTTTCAATTGCCTCGGGTTGAATTGCCATGGGTTGAATTGCCCGGGGTTTCAACCCCGGGTGCAATGCCCTCCGCTCTTATTCACTAAAATCCCGTAATTTTGAATTCATTGATCCTGCATGACTGATCGAAAATGTTGATAAATAAAAAAACAACCGATGTCCGAATCCCGCTATTCATTGTCAAAGATGAATACGGCTATTTTTCTGCATTCTGTCCTGCGCTGAATATCTCAGGACAAGGAAAAGATGAGCCTTCGGCTATGGAGAGTTTTCACCTGATGGTCAGCATCTTTCTTGAAGAAACGATGCGTAAAGGTACCCTTGATAAGGTGCTGAATGAACTTGGATGGATACATAATCATCTTGATACCCCTATGCCTCCGACTTATGATATACCAGAGCATCTTTATTCCCATCGGGATATTGAAGTAGCTCTGCCTGTTTTATAAATGGCTCGCATACTTGATCTTAAAAAATGGCGTAAATTTTTAAAATCTCAAGGATTAATATTCAAACGTTCAGTGGGTGGTCATGAAATATGGGACTATCCGGATGACAGTCTTTTGCGTCCGGTTATTTATTCTGCTCATGATAAAGAGATTGCTATTTATCAAATAACCACAAATCTGAAAACACTTAATCTGACCATGGAAGATCTGGATATCTGGTTGGGCCGAAGCAGTCACAGGCCTTGATTCTTCACTTCACACCCGATTTCCCCTAAGGTCACCTTTTTTTTCCCCTTCGAAATTGCAATTGCAATTTCTCTCCACTGAATTTTGAAATGATCCTTCTTTCAGAATGGATCATTTCAGCAAAAAGGGGAATAAGTCACACCCGACCCCACTGCTCTCCGCTCTCCTCTCTCCGCTCTTTGAAATGATCCTTCTTTCAGAATGGATCATTTCAGCAAAAAGGGGGATAAAGCATTTTCCGGATCATTGTTTCTACTTCAAAATTCCTTATTCCTAATTCCCTTTCTCACTCCTCATTTCCCTGCTCCCTGCTCCATGCTCTCTGCTCTTTCAGAATGGATCATTTCAGCAAAAGAGGACAAGTCACACCCGACCCCTCTGCCCTCTGCCCTCTGCTCTCTGCTCTCCGCCCTCCGCTTTTCCCCGCCTTAAAATTTTCCACTACCATACAGATCTTTATTTATCTTCGGAGCATCAGTTACTTTTTCCAGAACATAGAACATTGATTATCACCGGGTTCCTTTTTTTTAGTGAGGAGCTCTTTGTATTGTTAGTATAGTAAAGTGCAGGTTAAGTGCGTGGTGACATACCTTCTCTTCTATCCGGGAGAAATTGTTCGTTCTGTGCCTTAGGCTTCATATGGGTCTTACACCAAAAAAAGAAGTATTTTATCACGGTCACCAAACCATTGTAAGAATTTAGAATCAACCTAGACTCCCTTCGTTATGCGCCATTCCCTCACCGGCATGCCCGGCCTGTCCCTGTCTGTATCCTCTCTTTTTACTCATCACTCACCACGGTTGCTGAGCTGTAGCACAAGGTTGAGTAGAGCAGGTCGAAGTACACCACTCACCACTCACGATTCACCACTCACTACTCACGAAGAGGATGCGCACCGCTTCACTCACAACTCACCACTCACAACTCACCATTTTCACCCAATTTCTTGTATGAAAAACCAATTTGCTCCCTTGTCAGGTATGACAACGCTATTGAAAAAAAGCCTGATCCCCGTTTTTGCGGTGTTATGTTTTGTTCTGGTGGGGACAAGTGCGAATGCACAATTTGCTGTAACCACAAATAGCGGATCAGGCCTTGCCCCAACTTATACTTCGTTGGCTAATGCGATTACTGCTTTGAATGCAGCGACCATTACGAGTCCTGTAGTTATTACTTGTCCAAATGGGACTGAAACTGCGCCAGCAGGAGGATATTCAATTACTGCTCAGGGGACAGCTGTTAATACTATAATCATAACAGGCAATGGTGCGGCTAATAGTATTATTACAGCGGGAGTTGGTGTAAGTACAACTCTTGATGCAATTTTCAAATTAATAGGTGCTGACTATATTACCATTCAGGGATTTGCCTTAACGGATGCAAATGGAACTGCAACTGCCCAAGCAGAATTTGGTTTTGCACTTTTTCACGCTACAGTTTCTAATGGATGCCAAAACAATACAATTCAAAATAACTCAATAACCCTAAATAAAACCAATCTGAACACTTGGGGAATTTATAGTAACAATAATCATAGTGCAACTACTATCGGAACAACTGAAGGTGTGACTAACAATACAACTGGTCCGGCTAGCGGTAATAAGGTTTATGGTAATACCATCAGCAATGTGAATATGGGTATTGCATTTATTGGTACATCAACAACTGCAAATCAAGACATAGGTAATGACGTTGGAGGTTCATCTGCCGGTACAGGAAATATTATTACAAACTGGGGTGGTGCTGCTGCATCAAGCTCTTACATTTCAAATTCTGGTACTTCCTATTGTATATATTTAAATCATGAGGTAGGTGAAAATGTATCTTATAACACTTTAACTAGTGCAACTATTTCAGGAACTTCTGTCACATTAAGAGGTATTTTCAAAGATTATGGTACTGGGGCGACATTGGTTGGAACTACAAATATTACAAACAATACAGTTACTATTACTGATAACTTCACTACAGGTACCCTTGAATGCATACGGACGCAAGGAACAGTAGCTTCCACCTCTACATTAAACGATAATAACAATACAATTTTAAATACTTCAGTTGGGGGGGCCAGTTCTTCAACCACAATAGTTGGAATCGTAAATTCATCTGCGTGGGGGACATTGAATATGAATAATAATATTGTTCGAGGGACTACTTCAACTGCAACTACAGGTGGTTTCACTGGTGTTTCGAATACAGGAGCTATTGTGACAACAATTAATATGAATAGTAATCAGATTGGAAATGCAAGTGGGGGTGCTATTACTTTTAGTGCTGCTACAAGTGGAACAATCTTGGGTGTGAGTAATACAGGAGGGGCTATAACTTCATCTCTTTCAATGAGCTCTAATGACTTTCGAGGTATTGTTCATTCAGTTGCCGGTAGTAGTGCACATACATATCTAAATCAAACTGCAACTGGACCTGCCACTGTAATTAATTCTAATACATTTACTAATCTTAATATAAATACCACTGGAAATGTAACTTTCATTACAAACAGTGTAACACATACTGCTAGTACAGTTCATGCTTGCAATAGTAATTCAATTGTTACTGCATTCAATAAAGGGGGCGCAGGAGGAACGGTTCAATTTTTCTTGTCAAATGGTTCTTCAAGTTCTTCAGTTACAGAAACCTGCAATCTGAATAATTTTTCAAATGTAACTGTCACTGGTGCAACTACTATCGCAGGATTTCAAAGTACTGATGGTGGCTCACCCACAACAAATGTAACAAACAATACATTTAATAATATCACAGGTGGCACAAGTCCAGTAACTATTCTAGCTGTAGGATTTAGTGGTAATGGAACAATAACGGGAAATGCGATTTCTAACATCACAGGTGGAGGTGCAATAATAGGTTTATTAACATCGTCTGGAATTCAAAGTATTTCAGGAAATACTATATCAACCGTATCAACTTCTGGAGCCTCATTGATTATTGGTTTGAGTGTTACTGCTGGAACGATACAAAATATTTTTAAGAATAAAATATATGATTTAAGTGGAAGTAATGCTGGTTCAACCATAAATGGATTTCTTGTTTCAGGTGGGACGACAGTTAACTTATACAACAATTTAATTGGTGACTTACGTGCAACGGCTGCAACAGTAACATCGCCGGCTTCCGCTGTAATTGGTATAAATCTTACTTCAACAACTACCAGTTCAAATTTGAATGTTTATTATAATTCAGTTTACATGACTGGTACGGGTGGAACAAATTTTGGCACAACAGGTATTTTTCATGCTGCTAGCTCCACATCAACCACAGCAACATTGAACCTTCGAAATAATATGATTGTAAATAATTGTACAGCTAGCGGAACTGGAACTACTGTTGTTTATCGTCGGAGCGTAGGAACTGCAGGCACACTTGCAAATTATTCAAGCACCTCTAATAATAATTTTTTCTATACGTCGTCCGGACTATATTACAGTGACGGGACTAGTACTGCAGCATCTATGGCCGCTTACAAAGCTGGCGTGTTCACTGCCGGAACGATTTCTCCGCGAGATGGTGCCTCCGTTTCAGACGTGGTTTCAAATTCTGCAGGAACATTCTTTCAAAGCTTTACTGGTTCAAGCTCTACGTTTTTACATCTTGTTGCTGGCTTGTCTACACAGGCTGAAAGTGGTGGTGCTGCCATATCAGGTTTTACGGATGACTATGATGGAGATACGAGAAATGTATCTACTCCCGATATCGGTGCAGATGAATTTTCAGGAGTTGCGGCAGATCTTACATCGCCGAATATTTCTTATACTCCACTTGGAAATGCACCAGTCGGATCAAATCAAACATTAACGGCAACAATTACTGATGCTTCAGGAGTTCCAATCACTGGGGTGGGATTGCCTGTTTTATATTGGAAATTAGGTATGGGATCTTATACAGGAGTAACAGCTACATCCATTGGAAGCAATCAATACACTTTCACTTTTGGGTCAGCAACAACCATGGCAGGTGATGTAATTTCTTATTATATCGTCGCACAGGATGGTGCAGGGACGCCAAATGTTGGCGCATTTCCATCCACCGGTGCTTCTGGCTTTACCCCAAATCCACCTGCAGCGTCTACTCCTCCGACTACTCCAAGTACATTTTCTGCTGTTGCATCAATTAATGGAAATAAAACAATTTGCGCATCCGGTTGTGATTTTACTTCTTTGACAAATACCGGAGGAATCTTTGAAACAATAAATAATGGGGTGGTAACCGCAAATGTGACAATTGAAATTGCGGGAGATCTTACTGGTGAAACGGGTGCTACTGCATTAAATTCTTTCGCAAGCCCATTTACAATTATAATTTACCCAACTGGGTCAGCTCGTGCTATTACGAGCACGACAGCACCAGCCGGAGGATTTATTAGATTGAATGCGGCTGACCGCGTGACCATCGATGGTTCAATCGGAGGCACAGGAACTGATCGAAGTCTTACCATCAACGAAACAAATACAGGAACAACTTCTGCTGTAATCTGGCTTCAAAATATCAGCACAGATGGTGCGACCAATAATACCATCAAGAACCTCAATATTGTAGGTCAGTCCAATGCCACAACTTTAATCGGCATCGGGATGGGGGCCACTGGTACAAGTTCCGTCAGTGTATCCAGTCTTGGTACGAATAATAGTAACAATACAATTCAAAATAATAACGTCAGTAAAACGCAATATGGGGTTTATTCTCAAGGTGCAAGTACAGGGACAAAGAATCAAGGAAACATGATATCCGGCAATTTGCTAAATACAGTTTCTCCAAATAATATAAAACAGGGTGGCATACTTGTTGGGTTTGAAAATAGCATATCTATTTCCGGAAATACTGTTGACGGCATTTCATCTTCAAGTGATTGCTTTGGTATAGCAGTTGGTTTGCCATCAATAAACACATCGACGAATTCTGGAAATGAAGTTACAAATGCTACAATATCAAAAAACATTATTGGTACAGTCGCCAATACTGGTGGATTCGGCGCAGCAGGAATTACACTTGCCTCAGCTGCTTCGGGAACCACAATAATATCCAATAATATGATTTATGGAGTGGGAGGCACCGCTACGCCAGGAGACTTTAATGGAGGACTTATTTTAGGTGGAGGTTCAGGATCAACGACTCAGGTCTATTATAATTCCATTTCAATGACTGGTACTTTCGGATCTGGATCATCCCCAATATTTGCAATTGCTGTAATTGCATCAAATCCTGTTATAGATATTCGAAATAATATATTTTACAATACCCAAACCACAACCTCTGGTAAAAAATATGCTATTGGGCTTGGATATCCGTCACCCTACACTAATTTGACGATTAATCGGAATGATTATTTTACATCAACTTTGGGCACAGCGGGTTCTTTTGCAACATCAGCTTCTGCAAATAGTCTTTCAACTCCTGTAGATGCTATTACTCTCGCCGGGTTTATCACTGCAACATCGGGGTCAATTGGCAATGATGCCAATTCCATTTCAGGCGATCCTAAATTTTTGTCGAATACCGATTTACACATCAACACCGTACTTACCACACCAGTGGAAAGCGCAGGGACAACGATCGCTGGCATCACATCTGACTATGATGGCGACACACGAAATGTAACTACACCTGATATCGGCGCAGATGAAGGAACATTTATAGCGCCAGTCACTAATGATATTCAGGCTACAGCTTTTATTGATCCGACAAATCCTGGATCAAAATTGACAGGAGCATCGTTTTCTCCTATGGCATCTTTTACCAATAATGGAACTGCCACTCAGACCAGTGTGACCGTCCGATACAGGATAATAGATGCCACATTGATGGAAATTTATAATCAGACTGCAACTATAGCTTCAATTGCGAGTGGTGTGACTACAACGGTGACATTTCCAAGTACGAGCATTGCAATTGCCGGAACTTATACTATTAAAGCCAAAGCGGAATTAGCAGGAGATGCGGTTCCTGCTAATGATGAAATAACAGGTACGTTAATTGTAGAATCTCCATTGTGCGGGACGAAGCTTATTGGTGCCTCTCAGGCAGTTGGATATCAAAATTTGACTCAGGCTATTGGAAAGCTAAATTCTCTTGGTGTTACTTGCGCAGTTATTTTTGAGCTACAAGCGGATTACAGTAGCGCAGGTGAAACCTTCCCGTTAACGATCATTCCTTATGGCGGAGCCAGTGCGACGAATACGTTTACTATTAAGCCGGCTTCAGGAGTTACGGCTTCAATTAGCGGAACAAGTACCTCAGGAATTTTTGTGATCAATGGTGCTGACTATGTAACCATTAATGGGACCAATAGCACAAATGTAAATACAGTATGCAACCCTACAACTTTTGCTGCAAGCCGCGATCTTACTATAACCAATACAAATACAGGCACATCAACTTCAGTTGTTTGGTTGCAAACTGCTACAGCAGATGGAGCAACAAATAATACAGTTATGAACTGTAATATTGTTGGCAGCGGAAATACACAAACTCTTTTTGGCATTGGATCCGGATCATCCACTATCAGTACCTCAAGTGTAGGCACCGGAAATAACAATAATTCCTTTATCAATAATAATATCAGTAAAACACAATACGGTATTTTCTCCCAGGGAGCATCCGCAGCCAATAAAAATACAGGCACAATCATCAATCAGAATGTGATGAATACTGTTTCTCCAAATAATATTCAGATCGGTGGTATACGCATAGGCTTTGAAAGCGGAATTGTGATCAGTGGAAACAATATCGGAGGTCTTTCTGGCAGTTCTACCTCAGTAGGTATCGGACTGGGCCTGTATCCAAGTAATACATATACTTCATTCACCGGAAATGAAGTGACAGGTGCAACCGTTTCAAAGAACATCATTAATGACATTGTAAGAAATGGAGATGGCACTTCAATTGGTATTTCTATTTCTGCTGTAACGACAGCCGCTTCTGTAGCAAACACACTTTCGAATAACATGATTTCCGGTGTAAGAACTACCTCTGCAACGCCGAGTGATTTCCCTGCTGGTATTCTAGTCGGTGGGGGAGCCCAGGGCTCAACGAATGTTTACTACAATACGATAGCATTGACCGGATTAGGTTCTTCCTCAAGTCCGGGCTTTGGAATTGCAATTGGCGGAACTAATCCGGTTGTCGATGTCCGGAATAATATTTTCGTCAACAAGATGACATCCACTTCTGGAAAAATGTATGCTATCGGACTTGGCTATAGTACGCCATATACAAACCTGACTTCTAACAATAATGATTTCTTTACCACTGCTTCACCTCTGGCAGTGATTGGAGGTTTTGGAAATACTCCTGCAGGCGATCAGGCAAATCTGGCCGCATGGCAGACTACTACTGGAAAAGATGGATTGTCTTTAAATATAGATCCTGTTTTTTTAGCACCTAATTTGCATATTGATGTTACCAACGCAATTAATTATCCTCTGAATAATGCTGCTGTCACTATAGCAGCTGTCACAGACGACATCGACTGCAATTTGAGGGCAACAGACATCGGCGCAGACGAATTCTGCGTCCCTCCAACAGTTCTTACATACTCCTCAAATCCTGCCATCTATTGTCAGGATGTTGCCATTACAAATAATATCCCTACCGTCAACGGAGATCCAACTTTTATATATTCAGTCACTCCTTCCCTTCCACCAGGCCTCACCTTAAATACAACAACAGGTGTTATCAGTGGAACACCCACCATGGGCACTGCCATGGCCACCTACACAGTCATGGCTATGAATGCATGTGGAAATACAACTGCAGGTGTAGTGATTACAGTGGGTGCAACGCCTGGTACTCCGATGATTACAGCAACAGAGAGCACATGTCAGGCGGGCTGCACAGTAGGCGGAGGCTCATTCAATGTTACGACAGCTTGTGGTCCAGGAACGACACTGACGTATTATACGAGTATGGCAGGCACCACAACAACAGGTGCTCCTACATATAATCAGACCACACCGATGACGATCTATTATGCATGCGTTGATGATGTGACGGGTTGTAGAAGTGCGATTC
>JBDUAU010000328.1:0-2872 GCA_040004485.1 Saprospiraceae bacterium | reverse complement strand
AAAAGCACGTTCGGGCATTTATTCGAAAATAGATGTTGACAATGTATCCCCACAGCGTCTGCAGGAGTTTTTCACTAAAAACGATGGCAAATACCAGGTAAATAAAGCTATACGGGATATGTGCTTATTTGCTGTACATAATTTTTTAAAAGATCCCCCTTTTGGTAGAATAGATTTTATAAGTTGCCGCAATGTCCTTATTTACATGGAGCCTTATCTGCAAAAAAAAGCGCTCACCACATTTCATTATTCATTAAACACAAAAGGAATATTATGGCTCGGCAAATCAGAAACGATCAGTAGCGTTCCCGAACTTTTTGCTTTACTCCAAAAAAATGAAAAGTTTTTCAGCCGAAAATATGTACCTGCCAAGTATATGCTCGTCGCCAGCCATCGAAGTGAACAATTACTAAGCAACATTGATACCGGCGCTAACACCGAACCCATTCGAACCGACTTTCAAAAAACGGCAGATGAAATCATTCTTAGTTCATACACGCCTGCCGGTGTTGTCATCAATGAAGACATGGAGATCGTACACTTCAGAGGTAAAACAGGAAATTATTTAGAGCAGTCATCCGGCAAACCGACACATAATTTGTTATTGATGGCAAAGCATGGCCTTGCATTCGAATTGCGTAACATCATACACAAAGCAAAAAAAGTGAAAGGGCCAGTATTGAAAGAAAATATACCCCTGGAATTAAATGGCAGCCTCCAAAATATTTCCATCGAAGTCTTGCGCCTGCCCAATACGATAGAGCCACACTATCTGGTTCTGTTTCATGAAAATCAAACCACAAAGCTCAAATCCGGGGCGTCAAAAACTGCTTCCAAAACTAAAGCCAATGACAAAGATCTACGCATCTCGCAGTTAGAATATGAACTTGAGCAGATGCGTGAAGATATGCGCAGTATCACAGAGGACCAGGAAGCTGCCAATGAAGAACTGCAGAGCTCCAACGAAGAACTGATGAGTGGCAGCGAAGAATTGCAGACCTTGAATGAGGAGCTCGAAACAAGTAAAGAAGAGTTGCAAAGCACCAATGAAGAGCTTGTGGTCGTCAACCATGAAATGCAAAGCTTATATGAACAGGTAGAGGCGGCAAGAAACTATGCTGAAGCGATAGTAGAAAACATACCGGAACCTCTCCTGGTACTCGATAAAAATCTGCGTATAAAGACGGCCAATGAAACATTTTATAAAGTATTCCAGGTCCAGGAAATGGTCACTGAGGAAAGGTTAGTTTTTGAGATCGGGAATGGGCAATGGGACATTCCTGAATTGAGGTATTTTCTGGAAAGGATCTTACCGGAAAAATCAATCGTATCAGGCTACGAAGTAAATCACAACTTCCAGCATATCGGACAGCGTACCATGCTATTGAACGCCCGCGAAATCACAAAAGAAACAAGAGGCGAAAAATTAATTCTGCTGGTCATCAGTGACATTACAGAAAAAAGAGCCATTGAGAAAAGGCTAGTGAAGAGTGAAAATAAATTCAGACAATTAGCCGATTTAATGCCCCAAAAAGTGTGGACTGCTGATGCTGACGGGAATTTTAATTATTTCAATAGCTGTTGGTTTGAATATACCGGACTTACCTATGAGGATCTGGAAGATTGGGGCTGGAAGAAAGTCATTTATCCTGATGACTGGCCACAGACAATGGACATCTGGAATCGTTCTCTGGCAACAGGTGATAATTTTGAAATTGAACATCGTTTTCTGAACAGTGAAGGTGTGTACAAATGGCATTTAACCAGGGGGCTTGCACAAAAGGATGATAATGGAAAAATCAAAATGTGGATAGGCACGGATACTGAAATTCAGCAGCAACAGGAACTGAAGGAAGAGTTAGAGCATGCTGTTTTAGAACGAACCTCTAAGTTGCACCAGGCGAATTTAACATTGGAGGAAAAAAATGAGGAACTCGAATCATTTTCCTATATATCAAGCCATGACTTGCAGGAACCTCTCCGAAAAATTCAAACCTTAGCCAGCTTCATACTGGAAAAGGAAAATGAAAATCTATCGGACAGTGGAAAAGATTATTTCAGTCGCATACAGGCTTCCGCATTCAGGATGCAAAAACTCATCGAAGATATACTTGCCTATTCCCGCACCAATGCAACAGAACGAAAATTTGAATTAACTGATCTGACGAAAATAGTAGATGAAGTAAAAATAGAATTTAAAGAACTCATCGAAGAAAAACACGCTATTATTGAATCCAGCGAGCTTTGTCCTGCCAATATAATCGTCTTTCAGTTCCGGTCACTTATGCACAACCTGATCAGCAATGCCCTGAAATTTTCAACTCCGGGTCAACCACCCCATATCATCATCAAGAGCGTCATTGAAAATGGTGACAATACACATGATAAAGCACTTTCTCCTGCCGTACAATATTGCCATATCACTATCAAAGACAATGGCATCGGTTTTGATGCTAAATACAATGTAAAGATATTCCAGGTATTTCAAAAGCTCCATGACAAAGATGAATACGAAGGCACTGGTATCGGGCTCTCTATCGTCAAAAAAATAGTTGAGAATCATCATGGCATCATCACCGTCGCCAGCAAGCCGCACAAAGGAACAACGTTTGATATATTTATTCCGGCTGAATAAAGTGACTTCCTTTTCCCCCCGACCCCCTGATGCTTCGACTTGCTTAACTCACCCATTTGCTACAGCTCAGCAACCAAGGGGGAGAATAAAATTCGTTACTAATTTTAATTACTGGTTTCGATATCAAGTTCCCCTTTTCCCCCCGACCCCCTGATGCTTCGACTTGCTTAACTCACACATTTGCTACAGCTCAGTAACCAAGGGGGAGAATTAAATTAAAGTAATTTTAATTATTGG
>JBDUAU010000329.1:0-2888 GCA_040004485.1 Saprospiraceae bacterium | reverse complement strand
GTTGTCATATTTCTCTGCCAAGATCCTGTCTGTCAGAATTTTTTTTACATAATATAGCTCATCTCCATGTCTTTCAGCGAGCTTACTAAAGAGGCTGTTAGCTTCATTCATATTTCCGGATTGAAAATATTCATTCGCCACTTTAAGCATTTCATTCTCACGGGCTTGTCTGTACATTATATATCCATACAAAAAACCAACTATCACAACCAAGGCTCCCGCGTAAAAGGCAATACGACCACTTTTCATTCTTCTAGATTTGCCATGTGAAGAATCCGAAACTGTGGCATATTTCCTTGACTGTTCTTCTCGTATGATACCGCTATTCACTTTTATAGTTGGAGGATAGCTCACCCGATTATTATCTTCATCTTTATTATGGGATATGTGCGTTTCTAATGATGACCGTGTCTCAGTTGGTTGAATGACAGTAATCTTGTCAGTACGAACGGATGCTGAATCCGCGATGGTTATTGAATTACCCCTTGCCCGTATGGCAAAATCTTCTAAATCTTGAGCGGTAGGCCTATGTTTTGGATTTTCTGCCAAAGCAGAAAGAACTATATTCCTAAAAGATGGGGACAAAGTTAAATTCCTGAATTCGGGTAGCCGGATATTACCATTAGAATTCGCCATATAACCATGTCTTGAAAAAGGCAATCGACCTTCACACATCTCAAATAATAATACGCCCAGACTGAATACATCACTTTTAGCTTCCGTCCTGCTATTAAACTGTTCAGGAGCTGCATAGGCTGGTGTCAGTGCGTACGTCTGTTGCCGAGGAAGTGTCATTCTGGCAATATTTTCCTTGATCTTGGTGCTGATACCAAAATCCGTCAATACATAACGACGAGGATCTGCTGTCGTATCAAATAAAATGTTTTCAGGTTTCACGTCCTGATGGATGATTCCTTCCTGATGCAGATAAGCCAGACCACTTCCAATTTGCTCCATTAGAATGAGACATTCTCCTTCAGAAAACCATGAATTGAACAATGGAGAAGCCTGTGCCTGATGAGATCTGCTCGTCATTTCTGCAGCTAGATTACCATTGTAGTAAGGCATTATTATATAAGGCACTTTTTGAAAGGCACCCATTATCTCAGACTTAAGAATATTAGGATGATCAAGCTTATACAATAATTTAAATTCATCTATCAACACGTCGAGTGTAGCTTCATCCACTTTCTGCACAGGAGAAAATATCTTCAACGCCTTTTCATTGCCGAATTCATCCTTTATGCGCCATACTTCTGCTGTTGCTCCACTATTGATGAAGCTATCGAGAGTATATCCGTGTATTTTAATGCCTGGTTTTAATTCCACAGCCTGTTGAGGTTTATAGCAGTATAAATTTTAACCGTACACTACCAATCGATATGATGTCACCATTTTTCAAAGGAGTTTTAGCCTCTGAGGGTATCTGTTGGTAATTTACAAATGTTCCGTTCGTTGATCCAACCACTCTTCCGTTTACCCCGGTGTTTTGTCCATCCATCACAAACCAGGTCTCATCTTGTCGACTCAATGAAGCATGTTGTCTTGAAATATATCTTGTGTTTTTTTCAGTCAATTCAATATCGTTCTGTCCTTTCTGATCAGGATCCGCCCATCCTATCAACAGCGTTTCTTTATGTCCAATCTCCAAAGCGGGTGTCAAATAATATATATATCCCAAATTATCTCCTTCCGCTACTTTCAAAATAGCATGTGCACTGGCTTCCGTTATAGGAATAGGGAGATAACTTGTATCGCTGATTTTTTCACGGGAGATCAATCTTATGATTTCATCCACTGAAGTATATCTGTTTTGTGGCTTTGGCTCCAGGCATTTGTCGATGATCTTGCACCATATCACAGGAACCTTTTGATTGTATTTTTGTAATGAAATGATCCTTTTGGCATTTACTTTGTCAAGATATTTATTGGAGTCCTCAAGCAACTCTTTATGGTCGCCAAAGGGATGGTGTCCTCCGCTTATAACCTCATACATCAAAACACCAAATGAAAAAATATCCATCGACGGTGAGGTATGTTTGTATGCTTTAAGATGACTTAGTTGTTCGGGTGGAGAATATAGCGGAGTACCCCAAACCTGTTGGACCATCCCTATGATATTTCTGGAAGTAAGCCTGCTGTTAAGGTGTCCTGCAATTCCAAAATCTGTCAGTCTTGGACAATCCTCTTTATCAAACAACACATTCTCAGGTTTCAGATCCCTGTGAATGATACCTTCATGGTGTAAGTCCCGAAGTCCCTTTAGGATGGAAATGGCAAGACTTTCAAATTTCGTAGGAGAATGAAAACCAGTGAGGCGTTTTGCTAATGATCCATTAGGACAATAATCCATAATAATGTAAGGATTACCTTTAATTAGACCGGTAAAATAACTCCTGACAATGTATAAACTCGCTATCTGTCCGGCGGTAAACTCATGTTGAAATTTAGCAATCAGCGCTTCGTACTCGTTAGGTCGTATGGCCCATAAATCAAGTATTTTTAGGGCATATATTGTATTTTTTGAGTCTTGAATAGAATAAACATGTGCAAATCCGCCACGACCAACTTCGGAAATAACCTGGTAATTACCACTTGATAGAAACAATTGCTCACCAGCAGAAAATTTAATTTTTAAAGGGATAGATAGTTTTTCTTCCATGTAGGTTTCTGGACCTAATATTTGCAGTCCTCTACTAATAATATAACAAAATAAATTAATACATAAAAATATATGGCTCCCTTAAAAGATGCATATTACTAATCCCACATCCTAAAAAGACCATAGTCTCCTCTAAATTCTTACCCTAAAAATACTAAATATTGGCAAGAAAAATAGTAACCTCCAGGTTCAGGGTAACCGGCTCACAGTCTTAACTGGACTATAA
>JBDUAU010000503.1:0-9684 GCA_040004485.1 Saprospiraceae bacterium | reverse complement strand
GGATCCGGATTTTAAATCCATGGGTATATATTATCTGCAAACCGATGTGTCACAATGGACCATTGCACCACACGTGACATTACTCGGCAAGAAATTAAGATTACGTGGCAGTGTGGGTATTCAAAATAATAATTTATACAACACAAGACTGGCGACGAATAAACGCATCATTACATCTGCAAATGCGCAATGGAATCAAAGCCGGTTTTTCCAGATTGGTGCTTATTACACCAATTTCGGTCTCACCCAAACTCCGGGACTCAGAGCGATCACAGATTCTACCAGAGTGAGTCAGATCAATGGATCATATGGCATCAGTCCTTCCTTTTTCTGGGGAAATGATATTTGGCAACACCAGGTCTATTCAACTATAAGTCTCAATAAACTTTCTTTTAATAAGTCAGCTTTAATTCCCATCGAAGCCATTCGTACGATTCAATTCAATGGAGGATATACCATTTCAAGACAGGCAGAAAAAAGTTTTGCTTTTGGAGTTCTCTTCACCTGGCTGCAATCAGATTTAGGCAATTCAAATACGAACAGCACCGGTTTTGGTGGTAATACATCTTTCAATAGTGCTAAAGGAAAATGGAATCTATCAGCACAAGCGCAATACTTTCTGAATACACAGGATGAAAATCCAAACGGACATTCTATTGTCTTCAGCACAGATATTCAATACCAGGTACAGAAATCATTGCAATTTTTTCTTTTAGGGCTACTTATCCAAAATACACCGGCGATCAGTGAAAATGCTTTCACAGAGAAACAGGCCACTATGGGTCTTCAACTTAATTTTTGAACAAACAAAAAACACAACTTATGAATCTGCGATATTTCATTATCCTGTGTGCATGCTTTCTACTGAAGAATTCACTTCTGATGGCGCAGAACAATGTTGTGATTTCAATCCTCATTCCGCCACCGTATAGCCCATATCTGCAGGATTATCTTCAGTATGAGAATCGTATGGTCATCCAGCTTCAGAATACAACGACACAAACCTTATCACTTAAACTCCTGGGATCGATAGAAGGTGATAATGGAATTTCTTTAGTGACCAATGCAGACTATTTACCTGCAACACCCATTACATTGATCAGTGGAGGAACACTTCGAATTCCTGCGTCCAGCCGATCACGAGGTTTTTTTGATCCTGATCATCTCGATTTTGATGGTCCTGCAGAACTTAAGACACAAATACTAAAGGATGGAATTCTGCCTGAAGGAAATTATATGATTTGTCTGCGGGCCTTTGATTATCTGACAGATATTCCGCTCTCTGATGAATCTCCTTCAGGTTGTGCATTATTACCTATTGGCTACCCTACTCCATCTGAACTTGTCGCCCCTGAATGTGAAGGCATCTCTGATAATGCGCTTCCCTTTTTTCAGTGGACACTTCCCGGTGGCAATACAGGTGTATCAAGTATTGCATACGATATTTTTATTGTAGAATGGCTTCAAGGCAGTAATCCACAGGATCTAATTCAACTGGCTGTAGATTACAACGCAGGCAATGCCATCATCCGAAGAAATCTACCGACGCCTTCTTATCAATACAGCATGACCGATCCAAAACTCAAGCATGGCACAACTTATCTGTGGGTCGTGCTGGCAAAAGACAAATTGAATCGTCTTCCTTTCGAAAATAATGGGCTCAGTGAGGCGTGTAGTTTTACATATCGCAGTAATACTTACGAGGATAATGGTATTGATGTTGGAATCCTGCCTCCACATGATTTTCACATTGTACAAAACAGAACAAGAGTGGAAGGCAAATTGAAATATAAATTCCCGGATGCAACTGTAGCTCAAAGTAATGTCATGAATTTCAATTTCAATTTTGAAACAGAGCCAATGACGTATGATGTATTTGAAAATAATTCAAGCGACCTTTCTCTTGTAAATAATGATGTGACTGCACTTGCAAACCACAATTATAAAGATGCATTTCCCATTTCTCCCATAAATAGTAAGCCTTTAAAAAATATTGCTGTAAAACTGGTAGAAAGCTGGGTGATTACAGATTGTGATGTAACATACTTTCCGCAAGGCCGATCTGAACATAAAGATTTTTTCATCCTTCCGAATGAATCCAATATTCTCGGAGGCGGCATGGGAGGAACTTCACTCAATGTTTATATTGATGGGATCACTGATGCCGGCGACGAAAACCCTATCGCATTTGACAATCCGGGTACGATCAATGCAGATGCATATAGCCACACGCTAGCAGTGGATCATACGGATGCCAATGGAAATTATTCATTCAATTTCACCCAATCGACACCAGGTCTTATGTTCAATCAATATGGAGGTCATGCTATGGTAGCGCTTGAATGTTTGCCCGTAGATGTGCCAGTTGAAATAAATGAATATGTTGATCCGCTTGATATCGTATCAAATCCGGTGGATATCTATGAAGATCAACATGCCTTTGAGAATATGGGTAACATGTCAGGAAATCTATCCAACATCAACACACCTGGCAACACAACACTTCGGTCTGGTACACTTGGTCCTGCACCAAATCAACAAGGATATGATAGTATTGAAATAAATGGTGGTCACCTTTATAAAGTATTACGTCTTGAAGTAGCATCACCTTACTATTATTCTCCAGATCTCATTTTCTGGACGCAACCCGGTGATACATTTCATCTGCCGGATCAGGTCTCTTATGTGAAAGCAGTAGATGTGGCTCTTAAAGTCACCGGTGGCCGATGGGAGAACAATCAGAATTATCAAATCTATGATGAAGGTTTAGAAGTACCCAATATTGATGTAGTATACAGTCGAAAAAAGGATGGCCTCCCCAGAGAAATTCCGATAGAGGAAGGTCAGGGTCTGCGGGATTATGCCGGAGCAAATGAAGGTCCGTACCAATATGAAATCCTTGAGGAAAACGGATATGAAAATGATGCACTGTATGACTCTGTCTCCGTGTTAGATTCAGGTGAAGGAATGATCTATACAA
Organism: Saprospiraceae bacterium; assembly: GCA_040004485.1. Lineage (GTDB taxonomy): Bacteria > Bacteroidota > Bacteroidia > Chitinophagales > Saprospiraceae > Opimibacter. Next base: position 6,704 of record JBDUAU010000503.1, on the reverse strand, counting down.
AGCTTGTCGCCGGATATCCATATTATGTAAAAGGAACGACGCCTGAAGGTGGAAACATCAATTACAAAGTACCATTGCAGACAAAAATTTATCAGCTATTTGAACCAATATATTGCCTGATGAATCTTGAACTGAATCTGAATAGCTTCAGCAATCACAGATCCTTTTTTATAAACGATAACATCACAGCACTTCCACAAAGGCCAAAAGTATTCGGTCGTGTAGTCACGTCAACGGGTAATGATAAGGAATCACTCAGGAATGTTGCAGTTTCCCTCAGACGGTATGAAGGCAATGTGATTAAAGAATCCAAACTCAGGTATACAGACGAATATGGTCAGTTTGAATTTGATGATCTAAATGTTGATGATGAAGGTCATGAATCCTATAAATGGCGCATCTTTTTTTATTACTATGGTTATGAAAACCGCGAATTACCATTAGGAGATACGATGATGACACTAAAGCCGGGACAGCAGTGGGACTTGCTTGATGTAGAGATGAATCCATTAGGCACATTGACCGGATATATAAAGGATGAGGATGGAAGACTGGTTCGTGCCCTTGTCAAATTAGTAAATGGTCCGCACATCCAGACTGAGATTGTACCCTATCCGATAGGTGAACCAGAATTCTGTGGTTTAGTAAATCAATTAGGAGATGCCATCGATGAAAACACAAGGATACCTGATACTTATCAACTGAGCATAAATGATAATGTGATGGCGCATAGCTCTCAGGCAGCGAAATTCGTATTACCAGCTGCTTCGGGAGATCACCGAAGACTTGCCATTATTCCATTGCCTGAACAATATTTTCAGGATACATGCTATGTAGATGTCGATGAAATACCTTCAGGCCATTTCCAGGATCTTGGTTTCATCACTGTCAAAGAGAAATTGCATCGCATAGCCATTACGATCAAGGGTCCGAATGGAAATTCGGCACAGGCCAGGGTGCGTATTGACGAACAAGTAAGGGAAACAAACGATCTGGGATTCACGGCATTCAGGTTTGCCTCGCCAGAGACCAGTTATCGCGTGCGTATAGATCCTGATCTCCCGACTATTGTACCTGTCGATACAATCATGCAAATCCCTATCAGTAAAACATATTTGTACTATACATTTCATCTGAAGGAAGGAAAAAAAATAAAAGTACAGGTCATCGTCAATCAATCCGGACAACAAAACCAATCTGTCAATCCTATACCTATATCCGGAGCTACTGTACAAACGTTACTTTCTACTTCGTCCGATGGCAATCATTACATTCAATGCATCACGAATGCCGAAGGAATCTGCACACTTGAAGGTGTTCCTACGGCAACACCTATGGTTGATATTTCAGCATGGAAAGATGATGATGAAAACCTATACATCGGCAAGACTGCATCAGCATCAACTAATCGTCCACTAAATCCACCGTTTGAAATAGCATTGAAAAAATTATCAGGTGTAGTCATACCCGATATCTGGGGCTTCCCTACAGCTATAACAGACATGGAAATTAAAACAACAGGTGGTCACCAGGATACATTACTGGAAGGTATCATCACTGAACTTCCTGAAAATCCAAGATTCAAAAGCAAGGAACATGAAGTTCAACTTCCTTATCCAAAAATAAAATTCGCCTATGCAGGTCGTCGGGATGATCAGGGCAAGAGAATCCTTGAACCAACGGTGACTGGTTTCAATTTATATCAGCATGGTGTTGAGTGCGTATTGTTTGATAAGTTTGATGTAGATGTCACACCGAAGCGAAATCCTGGCTACCAGACACTACCATATCTTACATTAAGAAAAGTTGGAAATACAAATGGCAAAATAGAAGGTGTGGTGGAGACCTCACTATCCTCCTTCAATTTTTCATATCAGTATAATGGAAAATTTTTCCTGGGCAAAACACCTACTGAATACAATCTTGATGTATTCCAGACAGGGATGCCATTATATCAACCCCTGGGCCAAATGCTTGTAGTTCAGGCTGGACACGAACCTGCACCCGGACCCGATGATTTTTATCTTATGGATATTGATCAACATAATCAGCCGCATTCCCATTCATACCAGGTATTTCAATTTCCCGCCACAAGCGATTCTTCGAGGTCATTTGTATCACAAGAGGCATTTTACATTCATACTATCCTGCATACTAATATTCCGGATGTAACACCACATGACCTTCAGTTGTCTGTTGGTAAGATTATCGTTACAACTGAAAATATTGAGTCCCTCAATAATGGATCCAATAAACTGGATTTCAAAATGGGCAAGCTATGGAGATATTATAGTACGACTCCATTTCATTATGATGCAGACATTGGAGCCATCACAGCATCCAATGGTTTTATTCAGACAGGTCAGATTGATGTGCCGGTGCGAAACCCGATCATCAAGCCAGATAAATTGATCATGAATGAAATCGACAATATTTCACAATTGACACTAGCGGGTATAAAAGATATTCCTGTTGAGCCCGGAGTAAATATCATCCTTAGCAAACACCTTCCCGATCCCGGATGGCTGCTCACTGTCCAACGCCTCGATGATGACGGGCATGTGATGCCTGATGCAAAAGTGGCTGAAATAAAAAATCTTCCACCTCCATTCCGGCACAATGATGTAGTTTCTATCAGTTCGATATTGTTGAACAGTGAAAATAATGATGCAGGCTTCAATGTCAACGGCAATGTCCGACCCTTTAATATTGTTGACTTCAATGTCCAGGGCATCACTACAGGTCAGGGTTATTTTGTATTCACAGGCAGTGCAGAACTGGGGCATCAAGGCGTAAGGGTGCCGGGTATGCGCGAGAGTTCAATGGCTATACAATACAATGGACCAAAAAGTAATCTGACCGGTAAGATCGTCTCATCATTCACTGATTTTTTTGAAACTTCGGGCCAGGTAAACTTTACTCTGGATCCAAATACAACGAATGCTACAAAACAATTTTACTCTCAAGAACGATTTGTCAGCACGGGTATGATTAAAGTGTATGAAGGTGAACGGAGTTTTCAACTTAAAGGGGTTCTCGATGTAGATTACAATCGGGTGCGCATCTATGTCATCGATCATGATCTTGATATCCCGGGTATAAATTATACAAAGCAAGACCAGGAGATAAGTCTAGGTGGTCAACAGAAGAGACTACTTGTACGCCAGGGTGTACAGAATGCGCACCATGAAGAGTGGGGTTCACTCACATTCGATGCGAATATGGATCAATTTACCGGCGTAAAAACGAATCAGCCACCGATGTCATTCGTAGTGCATGGGCCCATTCAAACAAACGGAGCAAAGCTTGAAGTGGACAATATTAATATGGGGTTTGGAGAGATTGAACTTATTTTCAATTTTGAAAAACAATCTCTGTATGGGTCGATGAATTTTGATCCGCCTACTCCGATTTATTTAGGACCAGTATCAATCGATCAGATTGAAGCGCAGATTCTCGTAGAGCCCCAAGGATTTTTGTTTGCCAGTGTCATTGAAGGAAAGATTGCTCAAACATTTCCTGCAGCTTTGGGATTGCTATTGGGATCACATACTAATATTCCAAATGACATGATTTCTTTCGTCATGCAAAAAGCTAAAAATCAAAATCCTCCCGAAAGTATAACCGATCATAATCTGAGTGGATTTTTTCTGACAGGGAGAGTAGATTTGGTAGATGCGAATATGCCTGAGGTAAATTTAGTGTTCTTCAGAGTGAGCGGAGGTGTCCATGTCGGATTTGATGCAAGGGTGTATATGGATTTCACTCCCGGTGAAGAAACATTTGGATTTGGTGCGCTTGCCTGGGCAGGTGCTATTATACAGGCTGAAGTGCTAGCACCACCATTGACTCCCCCTTTCCCTTGTGAACTTTCCATTTGTCTGAGTGCTGAGGTTCAGTTATTGTTGGAAGCTGACGTGTCTCACGTGGGAAATAATTGGGTAGTCAACGGTCATGGATGTGGATCTCTCACCTTCAGTGCTTCGACTTGCGGCTTTTCTGAAACGATCAGTGGCAAAGCTGATATCAATTTCAGTTCGGCCCAGGGAACAGATGTCAGTACGACATTAGGCGAATCCTGTGCCGGAGGTTCGAACAGTGAACTCACTTGTGACAATTGAATAAATATTTGAAATACAAATTGCAAACAAAAAGAAAATATGAAAATGCTCTGTATACAAAGATTGATCATAGGCAGTATTTGCATGATGATGTATTCAGGTATTTCCTGTCAGGTATACCAGGCCAAAGAAGGTGTTTTTCTTGTTTTCCAGGAAAAAGCTGAAAAAGAAATTAAGTGTACGTTCACTGAAAAAGATAAAAATATAATCCAGTTTGGATGGCCACACAATCTGAATGATTTTATCAAGTCTTACAGAGCATCCGAATTAATTTTTATTGCCCCTTTTCTGATGACGGATCAGGATCTGACTAACTACTGGACGAAATTGAATGAAATGAATGAGCTCGCATTCGTGGTTCAATATCATCCTGTCATGTTGATGGCTCTGGGTCAGGCGGCCTTCGTTGCAAATGATCATTCGCAGAAAGATTATTCAATAGAAATCATTCATGCAGATAAAAGTGAAACAAACAAAACAATTCATTTCTCAGATCATATCCAATCTACTCATCTCAATACAAAATTTGAAAGTGGCACAGATAAAGGAACGAATATCCAGATGACCCTTAACTTGCCAGAAGACAGTTGGGTACGTAATGCCCATGTTTATAAAAAAGCTGTAGGTGAACGAGATTCATTTGAAATATTTCCATTCGTCATGACCACCCAAATGTATGACCGCGTAGAAATGATCCTCCGCGACACCTTAAAGCAGGTTGGTGAATTTATTTATTCAATCCATCCAACAGATCTATTAGGCAATTCCCATCCAGGTCTGCAGAACACTTATGTTCAGAATTATAACTCCATATCGGAACCTCGGGTGTTTAATTTCAAAAGTCATGTCATAGAAAACAGTAAAACGATAAAACTATCGTGGCAAAGCTTAATACCTGAACGTGTCCGTGGTTTTGAAATATATCGCGGCCCTCAAATGGATGGACCGTTTATGAAAATAGCAACACTTGAACCTCTTGATTCTGTGTATCTGGATCACGTCAATGGTGTCATGCAGGGATTTTTCTATTATGTACAGATCATCGATCAGACAGGAAAGGGTATAAAAGGCATCACGGAATTTGTAACGCCTACTTTAAAAGAAAAACCGATGTCACCACCTGATATAATCGCAGCGTCCGTTAAAAACGGAATTCGTATTAGTTGGCCTACAAATGATGAGTTGTATCTGATTCGGGGATATTATGTATATCGACGTGACAGAGATACGTCATCGTGGACGCAGGTTTCGAATTTTATAAAAAAATCAGGGACGATGATGACATACACAGATACCAGCAGCATATTGAATCCTGCATTACAATATACTTATGCTGTTAAAGCCGAAAGTACATCATATGAATTATCTGATCTTTCACCATCAGCAGGTAGCAGGCCTGATAAAAGCAGGATTGTACTGCCCCCTGATCATCCTGAATGGCGCAGACTAGATGACGGACATCTAATGCTTTATTGGAATGACCAGAGGATCAATGATCCCTATATTGTGAAGTATCACACTTTCACTCTGGATGCCAATGGAAAAGTTTCTATCGAGGTAAAAAATTCTCCTATAGATGCGAAGGAACAATTTTGGATGAATCCTGATCTTTCAGAAAATCCATCAGGTTATTGCATTCAGTCTGAAGATGCATGGGGCAATAAAAGTGCATGTTCGGATCCTATATTGCCTTCACAAAAAAATATTCTCAACCATCCTGGTATTATCCTTGTTCATCCAACATCGACGGGCTATCATTTAAGTTGGGGTATTCCGGGTACTGATGTAAAGTCTATTCTTCTTTATGAAGTGAAAGAAAACAATGATGTTTCGCTTCTTAAAACGCTTACTCCGCAAACAAACTCATTTGATATCCTTGCATTAAAAAACGACCAGGTGAGATCATTTTTTCTGGCTTATAAAATGAATGATGGAAAAGAATCGGAGCGCGGTGATGCTGTTGTGATAAGCAAATGAGCAGTATTCAGCATTCAGTGTTCAAAGTAGGTAGCAATAGCCAATTTGAATTATGTGAAGTGTAATTATTAAAATCGAAAAATAATCAGCGATGATCACGACAATCATGAAGATCTGCGTTCAAAAACTGTTTTGCCAAATATTTCTTGAAAATAAATAGCATTGATCAGCGAAATTTGCAGCGATGATAGTTTGATATAACTGTTCTTCTTCAAAAAGAAATTAAATACTCTGCTCCCAATACAAATGATCTTGTCAGTCCATCAGGTCGCACATCGCGTACGACAAGCGGAAATCCAATATTAACTCCAAGCTTACTGGCATCACCCAAAAGGATGGTTGAATACAACGTAGCATTGAGGGTTAAACCTGATGATCCCTCAATAGATTCGTATAAATCCTGATAATTAATTATCTGGTCCTCACCAAGATGATATATCGGAAGAAGTCCGGGAATAAACGTCACCCGATCACTCAGCATAATCACGCGGGAAATGTGAAGCATGATATCTCCTTTTCTTTGAAAATCAGAAGTTGAAATAAAATCATTGAAAGGAGATTCAGGATGTGATAAAGAGTCAGGATAAAACCAATTGACGTTTTGGG
>JBDUAU010000628.1:0-2893 GCA_040004485.1 Saprospiraceae bacterium | reverse complement strand
GGCAGGATACGGCACATCAGCGTTAAAGCCAATCACAATCTTGACAATATCTATGGATTGACGTTTGAGTTGGAATTTGACACATCCATATTTAAATTAGCCTCTTCTTTAATACATGTGGAATATCCTGTCGATACTCTGGTCGTTTCTTATAACCAGGCAATGTATCATCAAGGCGCTTTCATTAATAGCGTGGATTTCCATTATGGATTTGTCGGTACGGAACATACTAACTTACCTGTCAGTGATAGTTTTGGATTTATAAATAGTCCTTTTGGTCTAAAGCTTAAAAGTGGCCTCACGATTGAAGATATCCCTGACAGTACAATTCTTTGTTTGAAAAATCTTTTAGGACTGGATAGTGATGGAAATGATTTACATCTCGGATCAGAATGTCTTGTCGTGCACAAGCAGGTTGTAACCGGAAATCAGGATCCTGATGATGATACAATTTCCATTTATCCAAACCCTACCCGAAATGCATTATATGTTGAAACCCAAGATGAGGTTTCCGGAGAGATAATAAATCTTCAGGGGCAGTCCATCCAAAAAGTGCATATAAAAAAAGACTCTCCTATAGACGTTTCAGACTTAGGTCCAGGACTATATTTATTACGAATTTCCGGTTCGTCACACACATACAAAATTGTAATTTATTAAGACCCATAAGGTATTAGTCAGGCGTACTTCGACTTTCCAAACTCATCCATGTTCTGCAGCTCAGTAACCGTCCGGTATCCCTTAATCTGGCATCGAATAAATTTCCTATTTTGCCTCCCGTTCAATCCCATGGACATCAGTTATCACTCCTAAAATTTAACTTATATGAAGAGTTTCTTTGGGCATCCGCCCGGTCTGGCGACATTGTTTTTCACCGAAATGTGGGAACGATTCTCCTATTACGGAGGACGGGCAATGTTGATTTTATATATGACGGCTGCTGTCGCAGGAGTGAATCCTGGTCTGGGTTTGTCCGTCCCTGAAGCAGGTGCATTGTATGCATTATACACTGCTATTGTATATATGACTAATCTTCCCGGAGGATGGATCGCAGATAAATTTATAGGTGCGCGAAACGCTGTTTTCTATGGTGGATGCATCATTGCATTAGGTAACCTGATGCTGGCGGCGCCTGTCGGCTTACCCGGTTTTTACACAGGTCTTGGGCTTATTGCGATTGGTACCGGTTTACTGAAACCAAATGTCAGTACGATGGTAGGAGCGCTTTATGGACAAAATGATGGAAGACGTGATTCTGCGTTTTCGATTTTCTATATGGGCATCAATCTTGGGGCATTTCTTGCACCACTTATTGCCGGTTGGTTTGGACAAAAAGTCGATTGGAATATCGGCTTCCTCGTTGTTGCTGTAGGGATGATTTTTGGATTGATTCAATATAAATTGGGTGCCAAACACTTAGGAGATGCCGGATTAGTTACAGCCGCTCCGACTGCTGAAGAAAAGGGGAGTCAGAGCAAATCACTTCGGGGAGGATTTTTAGGACTAGTGATTGCGGCGGCCGTTTTACTGGGACTTCATTTTACAGGTATTTATGAGATGAACATTTTAAATCTCTCCAATCTTGTAGGTATATTGCTGATCGTCGTGCCGATCATTTATTTTGGATTTTTATTTGCCCGTGGCGGATTTGATACGGCAGAAAAAAACAGGATTATTGCCATCATTGTATTCTACATCGCTGCAGCACTCTTTTGGTCTGCATTCGAACAGGCAGGATCAACACTGACACTTTTTGCTGACCGCAATACTGAAAACAGCATCCTCGGGTATGAATTTCCATCCACATGGTGGCAGAGTATAAATGCATTATTCATCATTGTGTTATCAGGTGTTTTTGCATGGCTTTGGCTGAAACTCAATTCGATGAAGAAAGAGCCATCTACGCCGATGAAATTTGCAATTGGGCTTTTACTCGCAGGTGTGGGATTTTTAATTCTTGTTCCTGCCGCAAGTATCATCGAAAGTACAGGTGGACGTGTAGGTGTTCATTGGTTATTACTTGTATACTTCACACATACTGTAGGTGAGTTGTTTTTGTCACCTGTTGGCTTAAGTGCCATGACAAAACTTGCACCGCATCGTATTGTAGGACAGATGATGGGTATATGGTTCCTTGGAGCAGCTACCGGTAATTTCATCGGTGGACGTATCGGCGGTATGTTTGAATCATTTCCACTCAAATCGATATTCCTTGCCGTATTCGTGTATTGTGCGATTTCAGCATTGGTGATGTTTCTTTTGGTTCCATGGATCAAGCGATTGATGGGCGAAGTGAAATAACGTGAGGCGTCAGACGTGAGGCGTGAGTTTGAAATTTCAGTTTTAACTCAAGCCTCACGTTTCACGTTTCACGTTTCATGTTTCATGTTTCACTTTTCACTTTTCACTTTTCACACCTCACTCTTCACACCTCACGTCTCACACCTCACGTCTCACGCTTCACGTCTCACGTTTTAAACTATGATAGATTTCGAGTTATTAAAGAAGATTTCCGAGACTCCCGGTGCTCCAGGTTTTGAACATCAGATACGTAAGCTTGTCACCAGTGAGATAAAAGATCTTGTGGATGATCTTTATGTCGATTCCATGGGATCATTGATCGGTGTGCGAAAAGGTAAGAGTGACAAGAGAGTCCTGGTCGCTGCACACATGGATGAAATCAGTTTTATGGTTACGCATATTGATGATGAGGGTTTCATTCGCTTTCATCCGTTAGGTGGATTTGATCCAAAAACACTGACTGCACAACGTGTGATCGTACATGGAAAAGAAGATGTGATCGGTGTGATGGGTAGTAAGCCTGTTCACCTGATGACCACCGAAGAAAAAAATAAAATGGTCCAGCTGCGTGATTATTTTATTGATGTAGGCA
>JBDUAU010000622.1:0-2898 GCA_040004485.1 Saprospiraceae bacterium | reverse complement strand
AGGCCCATTCACAAATACGTTTGTCACTGTCTATGGTTTTGATCCTAATACAACCTACCAATGGCGGGTGCGGGCAAATTGTGGAAATGGACAATATAGTCCGTGGACCTATCCAACTAATTTCACTACTAACGGAGGAATGTCAGGTGCTACTAATGACAATTGTGTTGATGCCACAGAGCTTACGGTCAATAGTACCTGCGTGAATACCCCGGGTACAAATGTCGGAGCTACAGCAAGTCTTCCTGCACCATCAGGTGAATGTTGGTCATGGGGTTACAAAGATGTGTGGTTCCATTTCACTATGCCGAATGTGAGCAATCCGACAGTAACTATTCGCACCACAGCAGGCAGCATGTATGATGCAGTGATGGAAGTGTATGTAGGTACGAGCTGTTCGAATCTGTCATTCCTCTCTTGTGAAGATGACAATTCGAATGGAAATGGATCACCTATGCCTGTCATCAATCTGATTGGTTATCAGAATGCACAGATCTGGGTTCGTCTATGGGGCTATGGTGGCAGCACAGGAACATTCAGTATTTGTGTACTGGATTATCAATCCAATAATTTCGCAGGAGAAGACATGACTACAATCGTACCTTCTTCAGGTGAACTACTGGATGTGCAGCAATCTGAAGATGTTAAAATATCAGCAGATCACAGTGTGACGCCGGTTGCCCATGTCTCACCTAATCCTGCAAGTGATGTACTCAATGTATCACTTGATCAAACAGAAGAATGTATTGTATCAGGTATTGTGATGACAGATCTGTCTGGCAAGGTCATGATGAGAAAAACATATCAATCGAAAGGAATAAATGAGTTCCGTGACGAATTGAATGTCTTCGGATGGACACCCGGAATATATGTGTTGCAGATCATCACGACGACAGGTATCATCACAGAAAAGGTTTCTGTGATTGATAATTGATAATAGAAATTAATAGAATAAAAAGCCCTGGTCATTGATCGGGGCTTTTTTTGTGAGTTGTGAGTTGTTACTGGTATGCTTCGACAGCAACCGTAGTGAACACATGTATTGGCAGGGCTTGCCCCTGCCTGGTATAGACTTCAAAATGTGTGTTGTGACGTGTGTGTTTCGATCAGCACATTTCCCATACCACTCACAACTCACAACTACTTATTGACAACATTATGATTCATTCAGTGTTTCGTCACATCATAGTTGCGCAGATTTACAAAGACAAAAAAAATAAAACATGCATCGATTTCATAAACTCCTGATTTCCTTCTTTATACTTATACAATTCTTTCTGGCATTGAATACTACTAGTGCTCAGAATTTACCGCTTAGATACGCCACGCTGGAGTTATTCACCAATACGCCCTGCCCGGTCTGTGCGTCACAAAATCCTGGGTTATTCAATCGCCTGCAGGCATTTGAAGGTCAATATCATTTGATCAGTTTTTATCCGGGGAAGCCATATTCAAGTTGCATCTTTTATCAGTCCAATATTTCGGAGAATACCAACAGGTGGCAGTTTTATCAAGGCGAACTCTTTGGTACACCTACCGTTGCGATCAATGGTATTGATTTTAAAAATTCGAGTGGCGTCACGAATACTGTGCTTGATGCTGTCACCGGTGATCAATCCTGGCTTGAGGTCAAAGTGCAGGAGACTTCAGGAACAAACAGGACGGTGAATATCACACTTTCAGATTTTGTCGGAGGTTCTTTATCTACAGGAAAACTTTTTGCAGTGATTGTTGAAAAGGAAGTTGTCTATACCGCACCAAATGGAGAAACAGGTCATCACAATGTGTTCCGTCAATTCCTTGGTCCTGTAGCAGGTGAGGATGTGAATTTAAGTTCAGGCACAGCAGTGAAGACTTATTCATACAATGTAAATCAAGGTTGGCAGGCGGATCAGGTGTATGTGATCGCGTGGCTTATGAATCCGGGTACGAAAGAAATATTTAATTCAGGCACTCGTTTTGATCAAACGCTGTCAGCGACTTCTGACATAACAATAAAGAACATTGATCTCTATCCCTATCCTAATCCTGCGAAGGATCATGTGATGGTCAAAGTTTCGGAATTCGTCACTGGAAAAGTAAATGTGAAAATCCTGTCAACAACAGGTCTTGTAGTTAAAAATATAGTTGATCTGCAAGTGACATCCCAGCCATTAAATATTCCATTGAACGATGTGCCATCCGGTTTATATTATTTGATCGTTGAGTCGAAGGATAGGTCTTACATGGGAAGGGTAGTGGTGGAGTGAAATTCAAGCCGGTACTGGATTTTGATCCTTCAGATATGTAAATCTGCGTAGTTGGCTGGAGAAAATTCCAACCTATGGAATTACCTGGTCATATTCAAGGAAAACACCATTATATTTAAGGAAAACATCATTATATTTAAGGAAAACACAATTGTATTTAAGTCAAATATTAAATGATTGATTCACAAGTCCTGACAGACCACTCGGGAAACAGGATAGTTAAGAACGTCTTAAAGTCCAAAAACACATGAAGAAAGGTGTAATTTTGCACTTTGGTTATTTACATTTCAAATGATATTATCTGCAATGACAAAAATATATCTGTTCTTACTTCTCTGTGGTATAGCCCTCCAGGCTTGCGCTCAAACACCAGCGACCACAACCGAAAAACCAAAGCCCTCCGGATACGCTTCTGATAAAGCAGGATGGCTGGTCGATCTTGATGAAGCTTATGCAGTCTCTGTTAAAGAGAAGAAGCCCATTATGGCCAACTTCACCGGCAGTGACTGGTGTGGATGGTGCAAACGCCTGGATGCCTCTGTTTTTTCAAAGCCGGAATTCATGACCTGGGCCAAAAAAAATGTGGTGCTCCTCGAGCTCGATTTTCCAAGAGGCAAGCAAATTCCAGATAAAAACAGGCAGCAGAACG
>JBDUAU010000190.1:0-2902 GCA_040004485.1 Saprospiraceae bacterium | reverse complement strand
CCGAATTCACCTAATTCACTGATGTCTGTTCTTTTACTATTTTGATCTTCCATAATTTAATTTAGGATTTTTATTTTTCCCCCTTACCCCCTGAAAAGGGGGACTTGAGTAGTACTTATTCTCGCTCCCCCTTTTCAGGGGGCAGGGGGGAAAACTACGTGCTTCCACAACCCTTCCTCCGGAAACGGCGCGATGATCTTTACATGTTCTTTTCCCGAAGGATGGATAAAATCAAGTGAATACGCATGAAGATCAATTGATCCATCTGCATTTGTTCGCTTCGATCCATATTTGATATCACCACGTACCGGCACGCCGATGGCCGCGAGCTGAGCTCTGATCTGATGTTTCCTTCCACTGATCAGATTTACTTTGAGAATCATGAAATTGTCAAGATGCTGTATGACTTTGTATGTTAATGTGCCTTCAAGAGAACCAGTGGCAGGTTCTTGATGTGCTGTGGTTATATTGTTTTTGTTGTCAAAAGTAAGATGATGAGTCAGCGTTCCTTCGTCAGGAATGTCTGCTGTAGGAACTATCGCGAAATAAATTTTTTCAGTTGTCTTTTCTTTCCATTGTTTTGAAAGAAATGCAGCGGCATCTTTTGTTTTGGCGAAAACAAGCACTCCACTTACCCGCTGATCAAGTCGATGCACTACATACAGATCCCGATGTGCATACGCCATCATCATCTGATGGGCATTGGGATCTCCGGTTTTGTCTTGCTGAGTGGATAGTCCGGCAGGTTTATTCAGCACGATGATGTGATGATCCTTATGAAGGACCAGATCACTTATTTTTTTCATTCTCTTTCTTTACCTCTTCATGATCTATGTACAGGTCAGGTTCCTGTGGCTGCTTCAACACCCGTTGCGGATTGAAGACATATTTATACAGCAGATAAACCACCAGGACCAATATTAAAACTTTTCCCATAGATGATGGATTGAGTTATGAGGCAAAGGTACGACACGACTGGTTGATTACATGATGTTTATACTTTGGTAACGATCATAGTCATTTTTAGGATGATTTGTTTTCAATTTATAAACACAACACATTTTAACATTACAAATTTTTAATATTAGAACTTTCCCTATATTTCGCCCTCGTTAACGCCCAAGACCACTCCTTCACATGATATATCAGGCTATAATCCCTTCTCCACTTGGTAAAATAATGCTCACAGGATCAGATGCCGGTATCAGCCGGATAAGTTTCTGGAAACAAGACGTGGAATCTCAGATATTTAATGAAAGTGATCATCACGGTGAAGATCTTCATGAAATCCCGGACTGTCTGAAGGATTGTACTCTTCAATTGAATGAATATTTCGAGGGTGCCAGAAAAGAATTTGACCTCAGGCTTGATTTCGGCGAAGCGCCTGAATTTCACAAAGAAGTATGGAAAATGGTGAAATTAATTCCTTACGGACGCACCCGTACATATGCAGATATAGCAGAAGTCATAGATCATCAGCATGCATACAGAGCCGTAGGGCACGCCAATGGCATGAATCCTCTTCCTATTGTTATCCCATGTCACCGTGTCATCGGAAAAGATGGCAGCCTCACCGGATATGCTTATGGACTGGAAATGAAAAGATGGCTTCTCTCCCACGAATCGCCCGGCCAGTATATGAAGCAAGGTGACCTTGTGGAAGTACTTGAAGCCGCACATTGATAATCTGTATTCAGTAACCAGTATTCAGTAAAGTTCCCCGGAGGCAATGCTCGCGAATCGTCAAACGTGAGTCGTGAGAAATGAATTCTTTAATTACTTTATGAGTCCATTGTCCGGTTTACAAGAATCTGACTCTAAAAATGTTAATCGTAATTCGTCAATCGTAATTCGTCAATTTAAAGATCGTCCTCTCTGACCTTACCTTCTTCCAATAACATTTTGATTGACTCCAAAATCGAAGTCCAGCCACCACCTTCTATAGTATCGGCATATCTTTTTTCACCATCGTCCACTTGTGAATAATCACCCTGTGAAATGGTGAGTTCAGTGGAACCATTTTTTTCTTCCAGCTTGTAGGTGACAGTCAGATAGTTTTGAGGAATATCCGCTACGGCAGGATTGTTCGGATCAATCGTGGTATAAGATAAAAGTGTTTCTGGTTGGATATCAACAATATTGCCTTTGACAAATACCATATCCTGTCCCTCGTAATTTCCTTTCCAGAGTAATGGACTGCCTATCTTCCAGTCGGATACAGTCTCGCAGCCGAACATATATTTTTTTGTTTGTTCAGGATTGATCAGGGCATCCCAGACTTTTGAAACAGGGGCATCGATGGTGATGCTGTCTTTTACAAATAGATTTTTTTCCATGGATGAAATTTGAGGATCCAACATAATAATTTTTAAATAAATACCGATAAGTGTCGAATGGTTTAATAAAATCCTCAAAAGGGGAAAGTTTATAGTGCAAGCAAATAGGAATTGGATTTACGGATTTGAGGAAGATTTTTATTGGACCCTTTCAAGGTCCACAATCCGCTTTGCATTTAATCCCCCGGGTTGAAACCCGGGGTTTAATGTGAGATCCTTTCCGGATCAAACAATTTTTGCGCCCCACGCCTCACGTTCCAAGCTTCACTTCTCACAAGACACTCACATCTCAAATCTCACGTTTCACCTCTCACGTTTCATGTTTCACCTCTCATGTTTCACGTTTCACATCTCACGTTTCACCTCTCACGTTTCACCTCTCACGTTTCACGTTTCACGCCTCATGTCTCACGCCTCACGCCTCACGCCTCACGCCTCACGCCTCACGCCTCATGTCTAACTCCTCATGTCTCACGCCTCACGCCTCACGCCTCATGTCTCATGTCTCACGTCTCACGTCTCTGTTTCGTCCTGAAAAAAGTTGACAGGTTAAAACTGTTCAACCA
>JBDUAU010000006.1:0-2917 GCA_040004485.1 Saprospiraceae bacterium | reverse complement strand
ACATGAAAGCGAAAATATTTTAATCCCCATAAATATGATTAGAGGTGTCCATTTATCTCTTGCTACCGTCCTGCCATATATATCTATAGTTTCGGAAGAGTGAAATATCTGTAACTACATGAAAGCGAAAATATTTTAATCCCCATAAATATGATTAGAGGTGTCCATTTACCTATTGTCCGTACTGCTATACATACCTATTGCTTCCGTACTGCTATAAATACCTATTGCTTCCGTACTGCTATAAATACCTATTGCTTCCGTACTGATATATGTACCGATGCTTCCGTACTGATCCATATACCTATAGCTCCGTAGGAGCGAAATATCTGTAGCCACATGAAATCGAAAATATTTTAAGCTCCGTAGGAGCGATATCTTTTGATCCCGAGAGTTAATTTCATTGGAACAATAACAATTTTTACCTGCATCTTTCACATTTTGACTTCACTATGTCCCAAATAAAAATGTCCTAAAGAAAATATATTTATTGATTTTTTTTTGCAAACATCTTGTATTGCATCTCTTTTATCCTTAATTTTCGTTTACACCAGTCGATTTTCTTTATGGCTAATACCTACACTCAACTGTATATACAGTTTGTCTTTGCAGTCAAATATCGACAAGCATTGATCGGGGAATCTATCCGCATTGAAGTAGAAAAATATATAACCGGGATTACGCAGAACAAAGGCCACAAAATGTTGGCTTTGTATTGCATGCCGGACCACACTCACATATTTGTAGGTCTCAACCCAAATCAGTCTATCTCTAGTCTAGCAGGGGATATTAAATCCAATTCATCAAGATGGATAAATAAGGAAAAAATGTGCATGTATGAATTCAATTGGCAAGAAGGATTCGGAGCATTTTCATATCATAAAAGCAGACTAGCCACCATTGGGAATTACATTTATAATCAACCGGAACACCATAAAAAACAAAGCTTTAAAGACGAATATCTTGGCCTGTTAAAAGAATTTGAAGTGGAATATAATCAAGTATATCTATTTGATTTTTTCGATCCCCAATAATAGAATTTAGCCTTTTATATGAAATAATTGCCGGCTTGAGGAAGATAAAGATGCCGCTCCTACGGAGCTCAAGACTTACCATCTTTCCTTTGAATACAGAGATATCGCTCCTACGGAGCTTAGTATTTATCCTGATTTATGGTAATGAAAATCATGATTTGTATGCTTAACCATTGCTAATTTTTTCTGAATCGATTGAATACATGCTAATGAAAAACATGATTCATAGTTAAAGCATTGCTAATTTCTCATGAATGGATTAAACTTGCATTAGTGTGAATCATGATTTTTCCTCTTAATTCCTTTGTACCGAAAATGTGTTTTTAACTGTATAGTGTGGGACACACCAAATCTTATTTATTCCATCCTTGTATACACCACATTCTTAACCTTTACTCCTTCCGTTGATCTCAGATAAATCTTCGTGACCGGCTGACGTGGAAAAAATATTCCTGTCATCTCTGTAAGGCCTCCGTCTGCAAACAATTCAACAGAAGCCATATCGGCGATCAACGTTAAGCTGATGGGGCCGTCTGCTATCCGTGGTGCAAAACTTCTCTTTGCGAATCCGGCTTCGAAATCAATCTTGCCCGATTTGCTGCGATCGATATAATATTGGTTTGATTTCTTATCATATCCGATCACCATTTCATCACCCACCTCATTGTCCAACACGATTGAAAAATCTTTTGCATCGGCATCAGTCAACTGTAGTGAAAATGTCGCGGCCCGGTAATCAATTTTCTGACTGAGATCATATTCCTTTTTCACATTGACGCTACCGATCTGTTTTGGTTCTTTCATCCGGCCCGAGAGCTCAGATACGGGATTGGAGGTGAGATATAATTTTCCATTCACATCCTTTAGATCGAGTTCACGCGGTATGGTCATGGTACTTCTCCAGGGATCAGTGGGCACGACCTGCGCATATTGCCAATTGCTCATCCAGCTGATCAGTATTCTGCGATGGCCGGTATTTGAAAATGTTACACCTGCATAATTATCAGGACCATAATCCATATAGCGGGTCATGGTATCCGATGGAGTAAAGACTTTGCCATCAAAATCACCAAGGAAATATTGTGTCGTTGAACCACCGTTCGGAGCGCCGGGATTAAAACTCACCAGCAATACCCATACCTGCTTTCCATTAAAATCGATCGGAAATAAATCAGGACATTCCCATACTCCGCCATGCGCACCAACAGCCTGCCCAAACTCACTTTCTTTTGACCAGTTGATGAGATCACGGCTGGTATAAAATGTGATGTGATCGCCGGTCGCCAGGGTCATGATCCATTTCTTACCCAGCGGATACCAGCTTACTTTGGGATCACGGAAATCCTTGATACCGGGATTTTTAAGCACAGGATTATGTGCATATTTTGTCCATGTTTTCCCTTCGTCGCTACTATACGCGAGACTTTGATTCTGAAAATTATTCTGCCCTGCTGCTTCACCTTCGGGATTGTGTTGGGTGAAGATGGCGACAAGAGGTGCTTTATGATTTTTCCCCAATCCACATGTATTGAACTCATCAAACACTGCACTTCCACTGAAGATATAGCCCAGGCTGTCAGGATATAAAGCAATCTTTTGTTCTTCCCAATTGATCATATCCTTGCTCGTGGCATGTCCCCAGTGCATCGGACCCCAGACCTTACTATCAGGATAATACTGGAAAAACATATGATAAACGCCATTGTGAAATACCAATCCATTAGGATCATTCATCCAGTGCGCCTTGGGCGAAAAATGGAACTTTGGACGATAGGGCTCATTATTTTGCTCAGTTCCTGTCTGAGCTATTGCTAATGTGTACATCATAAAACATACACAGGCAAGGACTAAAATTCTCATTAGTTATTTCATTATTTAGCGGC
>JBDUAU010000235.1:0-2921 GCA_040004485.1 Saprospiraceae bacterium | reverse complement strand
TTATTGATTGTTTTTACTACTACAATTTGTGAAAAATAAAATAAAATAACTCTTCAAAAAGTGAAAGAATTCATGTAAAAAAGAGCAAATAATTAAGTGTTGAATCACTTAAAAGGGGCTCAGGTAGGCAGGATTGGTTAGGACAGTACTATCTGTCAGCGTTAAAATAAAGGAAATCAGATCTGATTTTTGTGATTCCGTGAGATGGAGGTTGTTTAAAAACGCGCTTTTATTAGGAGAAGACTTTCCGCCGGATGTATAATGGTCAACAACCTCCTGAATAGAATTAAACCTACCGTCATGCATATAGGGAGCAGTGAAGACAAGATTTCTGAGGGTAGGAGTTTTGAATTTCCCGTTATCGCTGGCCTTCCCGGTAATGGCACCAAGTCCTTTATCTTCAAATCCCTCCAAATCAGCTGATTCCTGTAGCCCGTTGTTAAAATAATCAACAGAACCGAATAAAGGAGCGGTGTGACAATGTCCGCACTGTGCATCGGGTAGAACAGGATCCACATTAAAAAACATGAGGTAACCATTGGTTTCATTATCATTCAGGAAAATTTCTCCACGAGCAAAACGATCATATCGGGTATTCCCTCCGGAAATGATGGTGCGCTCAAACTGTGAAATGGCTTTAGTAGCCAGATCTCTGTTAATCATTGAAGAACTTTCAATCCCAAAGGCCTTTCTGAACTCAGTCTGGTACCCGGGATGTCTTTGTAGTTTCTTTTCCACGTTTTCCCATGACTCACCCATTTCAATCACATTCTCAATCGGCTGTAATGCCTGCAGCTCTAATGTAGCTGCACGCCCATCCCAAAAGAAGCCATGATATTGGAAAGCAACATTGAGAAGGCCTATACTACTTCGAATTGTATTCCCGGCTACTCCGGGGCTCATGGAAAGTTGATCTGTAAAAGATTTAGCCGGTTGATGGCAGGATGAGCAGGAAATGGTACTGTCAATGGATAATATAGGGTCATAAAATAGTTTTCTTCCCAGCCGAATCCCATCAATTGTCATTGGATTGTCAGCAGGCTGTTCTAATGCAGGAAAACCAGAAGGTATATCTGGCAAATATGAAATCGACTGGTATGGAATATGCGTAAGATCTATATCAGTGATACCAGGTGTATCAATAGTATCATGACAACGGCTAAAAACAAAGAAGCTTATCAGTATAAGAAAATAACAGACCGGATATTTTTGAAAAAACGTCATTAGGGTAAAGATAAGTCCTATTGAACCAGCGTCAATGCACTAGCAAGGTTTTCAACAAGTATCCTGATCTGAATACTATCTTTAGGATTGTGATTTTGAGGGTTCGATTTGATGTCAATCCCTTCCAGGATTTTTTTATAATCAAGATCAATATCTATCACTTTACTTTTTCCATCTTCAATGGAAATCGGAATATTCCCCTGGACAATTCTGTAAAGGTTGTCAGTACCGGTGTGAAAAGCAAAACCGGTATCAAATGAACTATTCCCAATTGTATCAATCCTGCCTTCAGTTTTCATAAAAATGAAACTATCCCATGCCACCCAATAATAGCTTGAATTACTCAAAGGGCTGGAAGATGGAAAATCTGCTGGTTTCTTCATGTTCATATCCTGTGGGACACCAATGCCAAAACTGAGACCTGAGTAATTCTTAGCCGGTAAATTGTCAATATTGATCGTATAACCAGCATCTGCTCCGGAAACGTCATCAAAACTTAGGTCCACCAATTCAACATCTTTGAGATTTACAGTATTTGACTGATCAAGCAATTTAAGATCAGAGACAAAGAAGCTCAGATGGGTAAATTGAAGCTGTTCAGGACCAGTAAATGGTTTTGTAATAAACATGGGCAACGGCTGTCCATCGTAGAATGCTTTAAAGTGGAGTGTCAAACTTCCCGCTTTGTCTTCCTTACAAGAAGCAAAGCTGACCACCAAAAGGAAGGAGAGAAACAAACCGGGCAATTTCATACGCTATATGATTTAGTCACTAAGGATAAACGAATTCAGAAATGGTTATGTTTTGACCGGCCTCTGTCAATTTGATTTATAATAGCTGTTCTTCACTCCGGATTCAATTGAAGTTTGAAATGAATTCAGATCAAAGATATCTGCATTTGAAAACCATTTGGCATAATCGACAGTCAATTTAATCGTAGTAGGTATACCTGCTGAAAAACCAAAATCATATCGAAGACCAATATCCTGCAAAGTATGTATGTACAATGTATCTAAGGTCTGAACGGATGTATCCCGTTGTAACACCAATCGAATTGAAGCTCTGGTTCCTGATCGTTTATCCCAGAGTGGACTACTACTCGAAAAAACAGGAGGTATGTCTGTTGAAGTTGCATCTATGCAATCTAAATCCACTGGCAAACCCAATTTTAAATCAACAGAATCAATGAGAGGTGATTGCCGGATCGTACCCAGTGTATATTGAAACTGTCTTGAATCCACAAGAATAATATCAGGAGTATACGAAAGAAAACCTCCGTTGCATGATATCTCTGCGCTGTCAACTGAGTAACGGTGCAGATCAGAATCAAGCCAGGACCAGGAAGACAAAAAATATTTTAAATCATTGATCTTATAAGCCAATCCGTTCTTGTCCTTGAAGGTGTTTACTGTGTCTGCCGTTGAAAAGTTCCTGTCATTCCATTTCTGAGACAGTGAAATGGAGAGTAAGGGATAGGTACAGCAATCCTCACACGACCTATCCGCACTAAAATCAAAATTAGCAGCTGCTACATCCAGACATCCTTCTACCCTGGATGTACAGCCGTCCTGAATAAGTAAAAATCCGACTAGCAGAAACCAGAAGAAAAGCTGAAACCTATACAGGTAAATTCTTTTTATAGTCCGATACAAGATGTTGAATTATTTTTTTTACCTGGTGTGAAAATTCCTTATTGA
>JBDUAU010000391.1:0-9806 GCA_040004485.1 Saprospiraceae bacterium | reverse complement strand
TCAATAAAAAAAGCCACTCATTCATTTGAGTGGCTTTTTTTTATGTGCGCCCACCAGGGCGCAAATACTTGAGGGTCCAAGTCCCTTGTAGACCCGGTCAGGGGAACTACTAGCTTAACGGCAAGTGTAATGTTGCCTCTTTTTGTTTCAGGACATATTTATCAATTGCTATGAAATGCCTGGTTATGGACTAATTCTGCTCCGCACTTTGGACATTTACCCGCAACGCCGGCACCTCCCGGATCTCCTTTTGGACAGATAAAATGATAAACACCATTTGCATTCCGGGCCTCTGTGTGCGTGGGAACTGCCATGTGTGTAACCGGATCTATTTTCATGGCAGGCTCCGGGATCGAGCTTCCTTTGTGAAATGCCGCATTGTGTACATAATCGGTGCCACATACAGGGCATTTACCTTCTGCCGGTCCGCCGCTGCCCTTACAATGATTGGGGCAAATGAAATGCTGTACTATATTTTCTTCTCCTGCGGCATTTACAAAAGAAGCAGAATCTTTTGTCTCGATTTTAGGTACTGTTGATGATTCTTCGTTTATGGCATCGGCTTTCTTGCTATTGCAACCCATTGAAAACATCAATGCTGCAGCTAAAATCAGGATAGTAAAATGTAGCGGTTTCATATTATTTAGGGGGATATGGCTTGAGTTATTGTTGATCAGTTTCAAAGGCAAAGATAATCCTAAGCTGATATTGATCCAACCCATTAACTTATGCTGTCAAAAGCCGAAATGGAGTACACAAACCAATTTTTACCAGAAAAAGAATTGGTTGAAGCACTTTTGGATGAAATAGTCTGTAAAATCAATTAGGGTGCAACCTCTGGAGATACGAATTGTCTTTTTACCCGAATCAAGACGCGACAAACCGGATGTATTCAGAAGCTGAACCATCTCTGATCACCTCATGCCTCAAAGGCAACAGGTCTGCACAGCACATGATGTATAAGCGGTACTGCGATGCCATGTACAATGTGTGTTACCGGATACTGGGGTCGGAACCTGAAGCAGAAGATGCATTGCAGGAGTCATTTGTGGATGTGTTCAGAAGATTGGATTCTTTCAGGGGCGAAGCAAGCTTAGGGGCATGGATTAAACGAATCGTCATTAATCACTGTCTCAATGAGCTTAAGCGACGGAAAATCGTCTTCGAGCCCATAGATGATCAATTCAGGGAAACAGTAACCGATGACAAAGATGAAGAACATGATATTGAATATGATGTGAAGCGTGTGAAGGATGCCATTATGAAGTTACCGGATGGGTATAGACAAGTACTTACGCTTTATCTCATCGAAGGGTATGATCACGGAGAAATAGCAGGCATACTGGGCATACAGGTGTCAGGATCAAAATCACAATACAGTCGTGCAAGAGCAAAGCTGAGAGAAATATTAACCGAATCAAAGAGATCATGGAAAGCAGGCCATCATTAGAAGATTTTATCAGGGACCATCGGAACGAATTCGATGACCTCAAAGCCCCATCTCGTGTGTGGAAACATCTTGATAGCAAGAATCCGCACGTACATCATCTGTGGAAATGGTCAGCTGTCGCTGCAAGTGCATTATTGTTGATTTCAATTGGATACATCTTCGGTGCAAAATACAATGGAGGTCCTGATGTGGCCGGTTGGAAGGAATACCAGGAAACAGAACAATACTATGAATCGAGAATACAATCGCAGATGGATAAAATCAAAACACTGGCGGTGAAGGATGAAGTGACTGTCGATATACAGGTACTTGATGACGTATATCAACAATTGCGGGCACAACTGATGGAAGATCCTAACGCGGACGAACAGGTTCTACTCAGCGCGATGATCCGTCATCAACAACAGAAGCTGGAAATCATGGAAAAAATTTTAAACCGAGTCGATAAATACAAAAAAAATGAAAAGGATAGTCGTGAAATGTAGCCTGTTACTTCTCATTCCTCTTTTTGCTTTTGCCGTAAAGGATGGAGAAAGAGTGGAGAAAAAAATAAATCGTGAATTCAGTATTCAATCCAATGGATATGTAGTGCTTCAAAATAAATATGGAGATCTTGATATCGCGATCGGGGAAAGTAATCAGGTGAAAATAAATGTCACCATTTCGGTTGTAGCCTCATCGACGAAGAAGGCGCAGGAAACGCTTGATCACATCAATGTTGATTTTGAAGATGGTAATAATCGGATTCAGGCAAAGACGGACATCGAATCTTCTTCAGGATGGTCATCATGGTTCAACTTTGGTAAAACAGAAATGGAAATCAATTACCAGGTCCTTGTGCCGGCCGATGTCTATCTGGATCTGTGCAATAAATATGGTGACATCTATGTAGAGTCGTCCAATCGTGATGTCAAAATCGAACTGGCTTATGGTAATATTCGCCTGGGCGATCTCAACAGCAATTTAAAACTCGATATGTCCTACAGCGAAGGAAATATTTCGCAGATAAAGGATGGTGATATTACTTTAGCCTATTCAGATCTGAAAATGGAAGATGGTAATGATGTAACACTAAATAATAAGTATACGGACATCAAAACAGGTTCACTCCATAAACTCAATATGGAATCAGCCTACAGTAATCTGCATGCTGTCTCCATAGACCAATTTGAATACAATGGCAAATATGATGATGTAGTCCTGGAGCGTGCCGTCCATATAGATGCTGAAACAGGGTATACAGGAATTGTAGTGGAAGAATTTGAAGGGAATGGGGATTTTGATATGCGATACGGAGATCTTAAAATCCAAAATATACATCATGGATTTTCAAAAATAAATGTCAATACGTCATATACCGGTGTTGAACTGGAGTTTAATCCTGATGCCGCATATACTGTGGATGCTGAAACGAATTATTGTGATATCAAACATCCTGATTTGAAAATAACAGAAGACTCTCAGCGGGAGTCACGTGCTACATTGAAGGGATCACGAGGATCCGGAGGTGGCGAAGTCATCGCACGGATGAATTACGGGGAGCTCAATATTGATTAACGATGAGGAGACTTAAAATAGCGGTAGTGGGGTAGAAGTTTATTGATATCCTTGGGCCTGCAGATGAAACAGCTCTGCATAAAGGCCATTTTTTTCCAGAAGCTCTTCGTGTGTACCTAGTTCGATCATTTCGCCACGTCGGAGAACAAGTATGCGATCAGCCATTCGAACTGTACTGAAGCGATGTGAAATAATCACAGCACTTTTTCCGGAAGTGAGTTCTGAGAATCGTTTGAAGACTTCATATTCTGCACGGGCATCAAGCGCTGCAGTAGGTTCGTCCAGAATGACAATCTGAGCATCACGCATATATGCACGTGCCAGTGCTATTTTCTGCCATTCACCACCGGAAAGATCAACGCCTTCTGCAAACCGTTTGCCCAGCATTTGGTCATAACCTTCAGGTAGTTTACGAATGACCTGATCTGCAAGACTTTTTTCTGCAGCATTTACGATTTGAGGTTTGTTAGCTGATTCATCTATCTGACCGATAGCTACATTTTCACTCGCCGTAAAATTAAACCTGACGAAGTCCTGAAAAATCACGCCGATCATCTTACGGTAAGATTCTATTTTAAACTTTTTGATATCCACACCATCAATCAGGATGGATCCTTCCGCAGGATCATACATTCTGGCAAGCAATTTGACAAGCGTTGTTTTTCCGGCTCCATTTTCACCTACCAATGCTAATTTTTCTCCGGCTTTGAGAAGGAAGCTAACATGTCGTACTGCCCATATATCTGTACCCGGATATTTAAAACCAACATTATCAAACTGAATTCCTTGCCGGATGATACCCGGGGCTTCTATGCCATCAGCTTCATCTTTTATCAGCGGTGTGATGGCCAGAAAATCAAAATAATCCTGCAGGTACAGTGCAGACTCCGTGATGCGCGTAAACGTCGACAATAGGTTTTGCAATTGATTTTGCAACCTGTTGAATGAACCGGATAAGAACGTCATGTCCCCCACACTCAACACTCCACTAACTGTCCGGATAATGATCAGTATATATGCACCATAGTAAGCAAGAACACTACTTACCTGAAGCAACGTGCCCCACAACGTGCGTTTGATGGCCAGCACTTTATTGACGAGATAATATTCACTCGCGATCCTGCCAAAACGATCGGTCAAAAAATTGTCCAACCCAAATACTTTTATTTCTTTGGCCGTCTCCACACTGGCACCTATGTACCTGAGGTAATCCAATTCCCTGCGTTGAGGAGTCCAGCTACGGACAAGTGAATAACTTGACCTTGAAAAATAAGCCTCGCTTAGGAAAGAAGGTACTACTGCCACAATGAGTATAAGGATAAGCCATGGTTCGAATGCAACAAGGCCGGCTCCAAGAAAGATAATCGTGATCAGATCCTGCATCTGACTCAACACCATCGACATCAACACAACCCTTCCAGTAGTTTGACGTCGGGCTCTTTCAAGTTTGTCGTAGAACTCACTGTCTTCAAACATCCCAAGGTCAAGCGAGGATGCCTTGTGCATAAGCTCAATGGAAGAATGGTTAGCATACAAATCGCCAAGAAGAGCTTCAGAGAGACTGATCAGCCGGTTGAAGATTTCAGAAAATGCAGCA
Source organism: Saprospiraceae bacterium (assembly GCA_040004485.1). Classification (GTDB taxonomy): domain Bacteria; phylum Bacteroidota; class Bacteroidia; order Chitinophagales; family Saprospiraceae; genus Opimibacter. The sequence continues at coordinate 5,202 of JBDUAU010000391.1, read as the reverse complement.
AGACCCAATTCCATTCCCAGCCACCACCACAGATTGTGGAAATCTTTCTCGGGGGCGCTGATCAATCTTATCACTTCATCAATGATGACCTTTCCGACATAAAGCTGGCCCAAAGGAATAGCAGATTTGACTATCCGCAGAACTATATTTATAAACGTAAGCCATGGAGAGGTCTTCCAGATCATCCGGAAAAACGGGATCAATAATTTCAGCGATTGAAGACTTTCCACAAACCCCTTCTTGGGCTTTGGATCCATTTCCGGAGGAATCATATTACTTAATGCCATCGATGCAACTTAACATTTTTTGGTAATGGATGTTCTTGGAAATTTTTACCCGGCTAACTTTAAACATACTATTCTTGTACCATGAAATACGACATCATCAGGGAAGAAACAGCTTTTAATGAGTTTTTCCATATCCGTAAGACTCTCGTACGGTTTGAAAATTTTGATGCCTCGATGTCATCCGAGGTGACAAGGTATAGCTTTGAAAAATCGGATGCCATTGCGGTACTTGTTTATCATGTTTCGAGAGATGAATATATTCTGGTACGCCAATTCAGGTTTCCCCTGGTGCAACATGGAGTTGACCCATGGTTCACGGAAATCGTTGCAGGGGGTATATCAGAAAGAGAAGATGAAGTCGCTGCAGCCCATCGTGAAGTCATCGAAGAGATTGGCTACGCACCCATAAACCTAGAAAAAATTAGTTTTTTTTATGTTTCTCCCGGAATCCTAAATGAACGGGTTCATCTTTTTCTTGCCCATGTAGACGAATCATCAAAAGTTCATGAAGGCGGCGGATTAAAACATGAGGATGAGGATATTGAACTCATCTGGATTCCCCGGGTGCAGGCTATGCATTGGTTGGAGGAACAGAAGATCGGTGATGCAAAAACTATTATTGCATTACAGTGGCATTTTCAAAGACACTGATTACTGATCACCACTTACTGTTTACTTCCTATGTGCGACGACATAAAAGCCGATCTGGAATTCATCATTGACATAATCATCTTTCAGATTTTCAAAAAACTTTTTTGATTTAAACCGGATATCAAAATCGGTGCGGTCGATGTTGAATGGTGCGGCAGATACAACCATACCTTTGTCTATCATTTCAATTCTTGCTTTAAAACTGACCGGTTTTGTAATGTCTTTTATGGTCAGATTGCCATTGATCAAATGAGTGGCCTCCGGATCATTTTCAAGTTTTGACGTAGATGTAATCGTATATGTTGCTGTTGAATATTTGCCTGTATTAAAAAAGTCTTCTTCTTTACCGGGTGCAGTCCCTTTGAGATGCTCCTCAAGGCTTTTTCCCATATCGCCTGTCGGATCTAATACCTTGAGTTGTGTCATATCCAATTGAATACTTCCTGATGTGATGTTATCTCCTTCGACATTCATCCCACCACCGGCCACCGGTACTGTGCCATTATGTGTTCCGGTAGGTTTAGAGCCGATCCATTTGACTGTACTGAGATTAGGAATGATCTGATATTGATATTGGCTTGGGGGTTCATTTTTATTATCCGAGGCGGATATTGTATTTGTCACATTTTCAGACTGAACTTTTTGTTTACAGGACATTGATGTCAATCCAAGGAATAGAATTCCGAAATAAATTAGGTATCTCATACTGTGTTTTAAAGTGATTTAAGAAATATGGTTTTTAAGATTTTCATGAAGATGACTAGCGAACCGTACGGTTTCTTCTATGCCATCGATCAGAATTACTTTTTCATTTTCATTTGCCCATTCATTGTCCGCAGCCCGTCCTGATATGATGATCGGGATATTAGTCCGGCTGGCTAATTCCCTGATGAAGGGTCCAAACTGCCAGTGGACAGGATCTGCATTCACGACCAATACACATTCAGAGGAACATTTATTAAGCGCCGAACAAGCGCAATCAATGTTGATATCGGTACCCATGTCCGTCACACACAAACCTTGTTTGCGAAGAAAGAAATGCATGAACAAATGACTCAATTCCTGTTGATTGCCATGAGGTAAAAACATAATCACACGTGGACCTAAACAATTATGTGGCATGGTGTCAATTTCACGAATAGTCTTTCGTTTGATCAATTCGTGAAAACAGGCTTCATGAGCTTCTTCGATCACACCTGAAAGCCACATCACTTCCATTTTTTCCAGACAGGGTAAAATAAGATTCGTTAGGGTCGATTCAAATCCGTGTTCACGAAGAGATTCGTCGAGAACCGCATCCATCAGGTTCACGTCCATGGAAATCAATCCGCTGGTCAATTTTTCTTCATGATCCTGGTGAAGGACGGAGATACGTTCACATTCTCTCTCCATGTCTTCAGAGCTCATTTCAGCTATTCTCGAGATTCTGACACCGTGGGTATTGAGTTTTTGGATCAGTTTGAGTGTTTTCAGGTCCTTGTCCTCATAAAACCTGATGTTTGTATCCGTTCTTTGTGGTCTAAGCAATCCATAGCGTTTTTCCCATACCCTCAGGGTATGCGTTTTTACGCCGGTCAGTTCCGCTAGATCGCTTATACTATAAATGCCCACAGTTCGTATGAATGGTATGCTGAAATGAAATTACCAAAGTGGTAATATCTCACAACAGTAATAATAATTATTTTGTTTTCAACGGATTCTGACCGGAATAGCCCGGAATCAATATTCATTATATTTTTAACTCATGCGTATTGGAATAGTTTGTTACCCGACTTATGGTGGTAGCGGTGTTGTAGCCACTGAATTAGGACTTGCACTCGCCGCCAAGGGACATCAGGTACACTTCATTACTTATAAGCGTCCTGCCCGCCTGACACATTTCAGGGATAATGTGTTTTTTCATGAAGTCAATACAGAGGAGTATCCGTTGTTTGATTATACGCCTTATGATACCACACTCACAAGCAAATTAGTGGATGTGGTTAAATATGAAAAACTTGATCTGTTGCATGTACATTATGCTATTCCACACGCTACAGTTGCCTATTTGGCGAAACAAATTCTGGCGGCGGAAGGCATACATATACCGGTCATCACTACACTTCACGGTACGGATATCACACTCATAGGAAGTGATCGTTCATTCGCGCCTGTCGTTGCGTTCAGCATCAACCAAAGTGACGGTGTCACTGCAGTATCAGAGCATCTGCGTCATCAGACCTGCTCACAATTGAAAATTCATAAGGACATCGAAGTGATCTATAATTTCATAGATTTTTCGCGGTTCAGCCGTACGAATAAAGAGCACTTCAGGATGGCCATTGCACCTAATGGAGAGAAGATACTAGTGCATACAAGTAATTTCAGAAAAGTCAAAAGGATAGAAGATGTCATTCAGACATTTGCAATTGTGCTCAAAGAGATACCATCAAAATTGCTTTTAGTAGGTGATGGACCGGAGCGACCAAATATGGAAAGGCTTTGTCGTGAAATGGGACTCTTTGAGCATGTACGATTTCTTGGGAAACAGGATGCTATTGAGGAAATCCTGGCTGTAGCGGATCTGTTTATTATACCATCAGCGAAAGAAAGTTTTGGTTTGGCTGCACTTGAAGCTATGGCATGTGAGGTACCTGTCATTTCATCTAATGCAGGGGGTCTTCCAGAAGTCAATATAAATGGCGTGACCGGATTTTTATCTGAAATCGGGGATGTAAAATCATTAGCACAGAATTCACTTTTATTGTTACAGAATCCTGAAATGCTTCAGACATTCAGAAAAAATGCACTCACACAGGCAAAGCGATTTGATATCAGCCATATTTTACCAAAGTATGAAGCATACTATGAAAAAATACTATCAAAGTTCGCCCCGGCAGCCAAAACGAATAAAGAAATCGTGACTACTTAAAAATATACGCTCAATCATCGTATGTGATTTCTACAGTTGGAGTCAGTGGATGCGATTGACAGGAAAGGATAAATCCATTTGCTACTTCTTTATCGCTCAATGCAAAACAGGCATCCATCTCCACTTGTCCATGGATGATTTTGGCCATACATGTGGCGCAGGCACCGCTATGGCAGGAATAAGGAGCATCATAACCCATATCGAGAAGCGTGTCGAGAATTGTTTTGTCCTTTACATGTGCTTCGATAGTCTGGCCTCTGAGATGCACAGTCACTATGGATGAATGCGCATGATCATGTGAATGAATGAGATGTGCTTTTTCCAGAACCGCCTCTGAAGCCGGTGTAAAGAATTCTCTTTTGATAGCATCTTCATCAACACCATAAGTTTTGAGCGTGAGCTCAGTCATCACGATTAAATCCCCTGGTCCACACAAGAAGAAAAGGTCGTTTTTCTTGCCTATTGGATGTTTTTTTAATAGGTCCTGGATATGATCAGCGCTGATTCTTCCTTTCAGACCTGTCCACTCAGGCTTTTTCTTTCCAAATAATGCTTTCAAGCCTGAGGAAGTACTTTTTGAAAGGGTATGATAGACAAAAAACTGTCCTGAATAATGTTCGGCCAGGCGATCAAGTTCATTTCTGAATATGATCTGGCTCTCCGTTCGGCTGCCATACAACAGGATGACGGTGCTCCGTGGTTCTTGTTCAAGAACTGTTCTTGCTATTGAAATTAAGGGGGTAATGCCGCTCCCGGCTCCTATGAGGTAAATATTCCGTTTGTTTTCCGGCCCGAAATTGCCTGTAAAACGGCCCTCAGGATGCATCATTTCGAGTTTGTCACCCGCTTTGATTTTGTGGCAAAGCAGGGGTGAAATTTTTCCTCCACTTACCTCCTTGATCGTAATGGCGATATAAGGATCTGCGGGAACCGAACTGATTGAATAAGAGCGCCTTGTTTCTTTTGCCCCGTCTTTCCACCTTAAAGTCACGTACTGACCTGACTTATAGTTGAAATTGTCCCTCTGATCAGGTGGGTATTCAAACAATATGCTTACCGACTCATCGGTTTCTTCTCTTACTTCTTTTACCACTACGGTGATGAACTCGCCTGTCATGCTATTCTGTCAATTGGTTAAATCTTAAAGAACAAAGATAGCACCTTATGTATTTTGGAGATTTTAAGTACCTGACGGCGTGTTTCGTGCATCTTTTCACGCTTGCGGTACTTTTCGAATTGGTTAGCCCATCAGATCGTCATGATCAAAGTCAACACAAGCTTCTTGCTTTTTACCAGGAAAATAGAATTGTAAAGAAAAAAAAATCGATAAGAAAGGAAAGAAAAAGAAAAGAA
>JBDUAU010000203.1:0-2935 GCA_040004485.1 Saprospiraceae bacterium | reverse complement strand
TATCTTCCATGCGAAGCTTCCCTGCCATACGCGACGGAAGAATTGAATTATCAGCCAGTCTGATTTCGTGCCAACTGCCTGTCACTTTCACCACTACTCCTTCCATCTAAAATCGTTGAACCGGTATGAAAAATTCAAACACATTCGGATTATTCTGTCCATCCGATAATAATCTTGAATACCGGAGGCCTATTGAAATGGGCGGAAAATTAAAATCCACAATCAATTCCGCGCCCACACTTCGCATCCATTTCGCAGGCGCATGTTCGTCATCAGAATAAGCTACATCATAGAATGGTTGCAATCTGACACGACGGGAATAAAAAATATTGCCATAACCAAAATCAGGATACCATATGGGGAATCCATACGTCAGGCTTACTCCATATTGATTCTTTCCATTCACCTCACTATAACCTCTGGCACCCCTGTATGAACTGCTCAGTTGAATGGAATTCTGATCAATATCCTGCGTTAAATATTCTCCCTGCAAGAGAAAATAATGAGATGGCATCACGCCCGGAAAAGCAAGATCGGATGACAAATATAAAAGTGAAAGAGGAACACCGGATACTTCACTGGAATAGGAAAGATCAAATCGCTGACCCCATGATGGCATAGCCTGTCTGTAAGCCTGATTACGGCTATTGATCAACAGGATCTTGTTGGTAATATAATTAAATTTAAAATCCGGTACATCTGGAATAGCAGGTCTCAATTTACTAAGGCCTTTATAATATGTAGATGAAGCACTGACAACTTGCTGATAAGGACCGATAGTAAAGATCAAGGGTATTGAAATGCCTGCATTTATGTTGTCATTACTTACCCTGAATTTACGTCCGTCACCGGCGGTGATTTCTTTGGCTGTCTGGCTTACACCTAAAGAAAGAACCGGATACCACATTCCTAATCGCACATTCGCATATGGGCCACTCGCTTTTGAATTGCGATTGTATTCATATCCTGCAGCTATGGAGATATTGTTGAGAATATTGTCAGATCGTATCTCTGCATCATAGGCAGGGTCATCGGCCACCACTGTCCAGCTATGTATATTGACTGCACTAGACCATGGCGAATATTTTTTTATTTCAAACGTACGTTTGTCTGTAGTAGGAGCCAATAAATTTGTACCGGCGCCTTCTACTGGTTTCACTCCATCATTAAGTCCGGTCAGTTTCCATTCTCTTCCGGGATGACCGGGTATGCGGATTAGCTTTCGCCCATTGAGATGATACTCGGAACAAACAATAGCTGCCTGATTCTCATCCCATGCAGGATCATAGTGAGCAAAGTTTCCACCAGTCACCCTATAAAATATTCCTTCGTGTCTGTCAATTGCATATACCTGGTCAAGTGTATCCAGATTGGTCGTGAGAAATATCCACTGATCATGTAGAAAAGGTCGGCCCAAAATATTAAAGCTGTAATGCGTGATCAGCTTGATATCACCTGTAGCAATATCTTCTTCAACAAGAGCCATCCTTCCCATATCATCACGCGCGGTAGAAATGATCGAAAGTTCATCTTCACTCCAGATTGGATATGCCAAGTATAAATTATCCTTATTTGGGAGCGTAGCTAATAAGCTTCCTGTTCTCGCATCCAGAATTTGAATCGAATTGTTTCCTTCAAGATCAACATGCAATGCTGCAATGCGGTTACCCGCCTTGTCAAGTGAAGGCATAAAAAATCCTTTCCTGGGATGCAATATTAATTTTCGTTCAGACCGGTCATCGAAAACGACAATTACATTTTTATCCTTCCGAATCCATCGAGGATCAAATCTTAATTCTGTCCACACAAACCGGTGATGACTATGATCGAAATACGGATCCTGTTGCAAACCTAAACTGACTACTTTTTTTTGATGCCCATCCGGCGCAATCTTATAAATAGCTGTGGTCCGATCGAATGTCTTGATGGTTGTATAAACACTGCCATCTTCCGCGACATCGGGATAGGCCATATCGAAATAATCATTTTGAAGATTCCCCTCTTCCATCTTAATCAGCGGATACGCTATATCTTTTCCACGGTTCTGTTCCCATTGTCCTGCATACCACTCCATAGCATCTTTATAAAAAAACTTAGTGCGTTTTCCATATCGTGCTTCTATAGGTCCTCCGAAAGGCTTAAGTAAATATTTAAATCTCGGCGCCTCCTGCATGATCGTATCCCATGTCTCTTCTCCGAACACATGATTACCATATTGAACAAGCAAATAACCGAGTGAATAATGATCGGGTGTGTATTCTTTATAGGATCCGTTTCGCAACTTATAATAATTCCAGGTGACACCCTCTTTTAATTTTTCGCGGAAAGGCAATGTAAAACTGCTCAGTCGACCTCGGCCCTGCTGTGTCCATTTGGTTTCGGAATAAACAGCATCTCCTTCTCTGAACCAATCGGGTACTGACAACGCATACATGCCGGAAAAAGCAAGATCACCAAAAATCAATTTTACAATATGACTGATTCCTCTATTGGCAGCATTGACCTGCATCACGTGTCTGTATTCATGCATTGATAATAATTCATGCCATGGTAATGAGCCAAGAGCGAAAGGGTTTTCAGCAGCCTGCAGATAAAACTCTGAAGCGTACGGCGCGAGTCCGACATATCCATTAGATACATTCGTTTCCGGCTGCAATAAAACTGAAATAGGCCTGTATCGACCATGTGTAGTAATGGGATCTGCTGCAGCAAGCCGAAGCATTAATGAAGTAACTCTTTGAGCTTTATCTTCTTCTCCCGGAGGAAAAATAACACGCAGACTATCTGTACGAATCTCCAGCCACTTCACACGTGGAGGTAAAAGCCCTATTCGCTGCGCCATGACATTGCCTGCGAATAAAATCATTACGGCTGCCACAACCATCCGAATTATTTTAAACATTCAGTGCAATATTATGATCGTGAATAGTAGCCG
>JBDUAU010000510.1:0-9878 GCA_040004485.1 Saprospiraceae bacterium | reverse complement strand
ACACCCTTCGATACAAACAAATGGTTGATCTGAAATTACATTCGGGATTAATATAGATTTCTTACATGCATCATTGATGCCACAACTATCTACACGTGCTGTCCTCTGCCCAAAAGAAACATCCGACCACAAGATTAGAAATATTAAAAAAAATATTTTCTTAAGACAAACAGATAAGCTTGTTTTCATATCAATTAAATTTTATCCCTTCCTTCTAAATTAACTAAAAAATATGAATTGACACTAATTCAGGAAAGTATTTAAAAGAATAGCATGTCAAAGTGCAGCACGACACCTATGTGCAACATAGCTCCGGGGAAACAAAATGCTCAGGATATTGACGCTCTTTTAAATAACTTTAAAATCCAAAATTGCTTATTGCTTATTGCTTATTGCTTATTGATCCGATCACCGATCACCGATCACCGATCACCGATCACCGATCACCTAATTTTCCACTTCCACCACCATCTCCACCTCTACCGCGATATTAAAAGGCAATGAATACATCCCCACAGATGATCTCGCATGTTTTCCTTTATCACCAAACACTTCCACCATCAGATCTGAAAATCCATTCATCACTTTCGAATGATCTGTAAATTCTGAAGATGAATTAATCATGCCTAAAACTTTTACAATGCGTTTGACTTTACTGAGATCACCAAGTTCACTTTTCAATACTGCGATTTGGTTAATTCCTACAAGTCGCGCCGCTTCATAGCCTTGCTCAATAGTAAGATCACGGCCTACTTTTCCTGTGATATTTGTACCATCAGGATGAGTAGGCCCTTTACCGGCAAGGAATAAAAGATTACCTGTGCGAACTGCATTGACATAATTAGCAGCCGGATGCGGAGCTTCAGGAAGTACAATCTTCAGTGCGACCAATCTTTCTTCAGGCGTTTGGGAAAAACAAAGCACAGGTAAAACAAAACATAGAACAGCTAATAAGTTTTTCATATGAACGGTTATTGAAAGGTTTATTTAATTTATTCTAATAAAAAAATGAGGACGCGGATCAATTAAGAAAAATTAAGATTTTTTAAGATCAATTCAAATTCATTAGAGAGCATTTTTTAATTTGAAAAGTTAGTTGTGACAGATATACAAATCTTAATTGATCATACTTTTTCTTTTTATATCCGCGTCCTCTTTTTTTGCCTTGCTTTTATATCATGTTGAATATCACTGTTGCCAGCATAGCCCCGATGACCGGACCAATAACCGGAATCCACGAATACGACCAGTCACTATGTCCTTTTGTTTTTATAGGCAATAAAAAATGCGAAATCCTAGGGCCTAAATCACGCGCAGGATTGATAGCATATCCTGTAGGTCCGCCAAGTGACAACCCGATACCTAACACAAGTAATGCAACCGGTAATGCATTTAGCGTCCCCAATGCATCCGTCGGTGCAGACATAGACAATGCCGTAAACACGAGCATAAACGTTGCAATGATCTCCGTCATAAGATTGTGTGTCGTATTGCGTATAGCTGGTGCATTGCAAAAAACAGCACGAATCAGATCTTTGTCTTCTGTCACATCAAAATGTTGTTTGTACGCCAGCCATACAATACCACTCCCTGCAATTGCCCCGGTCATCTGTGCCACTACATAAGGCAATATCAATGTCTGATCAAAGCCTTTAAAAAACGCTAATGCTATTGTCACAGCAGGATTGAGATGACCACTGCCTCCAAAATGTTGCGCAGTGATGATGCCCAGAAAAACACCCATCGCCCATCCGAAGGTGATTACAATCCAGCCGCCATGTTGTCCTTTGGTTTGGTGAAGCAATACATTTGCAACCACTCCACAACCCATGATGATAAGTACCATCGTCCCTAAGAACTCTCCAATAAAATGTTCCATCATGATAGATCAGGTTTTTCGTTTTGTTTTGATGCCGGAAGATAATTCTTTGCCATCATTATATATTCCTCTACCTGCAGTTGAATCCATGCATCATTCCTGCCCATTTCCTTAGCCATAATCTCTGCCACCAATGGCGCGGCTTCAATAGATGCTTTTGCATCAAGAAACAACATCCGGGTTCGACGTGCCAGCAAATCTTCAATGGTCATGCACATCTCATGACGAATAGCCCAGATGATTTCTGATTTGATATAAGGCAATTGTTGATGAATTTTTTCAGCCAATTCAATATTTTCTTCAGTTAATTGATCAACATATTCCTTATCGGATCCATAATAAAAGAGCGGACTATTGAAATCAACATTAGTCAGATAACCATGAATATGCAATTCATTTGTTTTTGATTTTACAGGCGGCAGATTTGCTTTCTGAATGGCAACATCAACTGCATCTTCAGCCATTTTACGGTATGTAGTCCATTTTCCGCCGGTGATTGATATGAGTCCTGATTCAGATACTGTTATCAGATGTTCTCTCGACAAAGCAGCAGTAGATTTATGATTGTGTTTGACCAAAGGACGCAACCCACAGAAGACAGTTTTGATATCATCATAGGTTGGTTCTTTTGTCAGGTAGTCCCTCATATGTTCGATCACAAAATCAATTTCTTCTGCCAGGGCAACAGGTTCAACTGAGGCTTCAGGCATCGGTGTATCCGTTGTACCGACGATGATCCTATTATGCCAGGGAACTGCAAATAATACTCTTCCATCTTCTGTGCGTGGAATCATGATCGCTGTATCGGAAGGCAAAAATGATGCATCAAAAACCAAATGTATTCCCTGGCTTGGTGATACAATAGATTCTGCTTCGACATCATCCATTCGTAAAATAGAGTCTGTGAAAACACCTGTGGCATTGATAACGGCTTTAGCTTTGATTTCATAAGTCTCCGCATCAATCGTATCCGTGACACGAACTCCACAAATCGCATTATCTGATTTTAAAAATTCTTCAACATTAAAATAGTTCAACACTGTTGCCCCATGATCGACCGCAGTCATCGCAAGATGAATCGCCATCCTCGAATCATCAAACTGTCCGTCGTGATACATCACCCCACCCCTCAAACCTTCAGGATCAAGAGTAGGTGCAGCCTTCATGGTTTCTTCCACAGATAGAAATGTAGATGGTCCAAGGCCAAGGCTGCCGGCCATCCAGTCATATGCCTTCAATCCGATTCCATAAAAAGGATATTCCCACCATTCATAATTCGGGATGACAAACGATAGATTCTTCACAAGGTGAGGTGCATTGCGCATAAATATTCCGCGTTCGTACAGCGCATCAAGTACAAGCTTAATGTTTCCCTGCTGGAGATATCTGACACCACCGTGCACTAATTTAGTACTGCGTGACGAAGTCCCTTTGGCGAAATCATATCTTTCAAATAACACTGTACTATATCCCCGTGATGCAGCATCCACTGCAATCCCCAATCCTGTGGCACCACCACCAATAATGCAAATATCCCATTCGGGTGTAGCCTTTAGCTGTTCCTTCATGTGTTCTCTTTGCATTACTGTTATTTATTTTAATACTTATTTACGAATCACTAAATTATCTATTGGCATATCAGCCCAGGCAATTGATGCTTTGACAGCTCTCTGCCATCCAATCAATAAACTTTGTCGTGCGGTGTCATCCATCTGTGGAGTAAATGTTCGGTCAACCTGCCATTGCTCCTGAATACTCTCCATATTTTCCCAATAGCCTACACCAAGCCCTGCCAGATATGCTGCTCCCAATGCAGTAGTCTCAGTGACCGTGGGTCTGACCACTTTTGTGTTGAGAATGTCACTTTGAAATTGCATCAATCGATTATTGACAGTAGCACCACCATCCACTCTCAGTTCAGCGATTTGAATTTGTGCATCGGCTTCCATGGATTTCAATACATCATACGTCTGATAAGCAATACTCTCTAATACGGCTCTGGCGATATGGGCATCATTACTTCCTCTCGTCAATCCAAACACGCTTCCCCTGGCATGTTGATTCCAGTGCGGCGCGCCAAGTCCTGCAAAGGCGGGAACAACATACACACCGCCATTATCCTCGACTTGATCAATTAGCACTTCTACTTCACCGGATGATCGGATGATCTTCAATCCATCTCTCAACCACTGCACTGCTGCTCCTGCTATAAAAACACTTCCTTCAAGCGCATACACCGTTTTGTTTTCGATACGCCATGCAATGGTAGTCAACAAATTATTTTTTGAATGAATAGCTTTTTCACCTGTATTCATCAGCATGAAACAACCGGTACCATATGTGTTTTTGACCATGCCCGGATTTATACACATCTGACCAAACAATGCAGCCTGTTGATCACCGGCAATTCCTGAAATTGGAATATTTGATTCAGGTATTATACTACCTGTCATGCCATACACTTCACTACTTGACCTGACTTCAGGTAACATGCTTTGAGGTATATCAAACAATTCCAGTAATTCTTTACTCCATTGACAGGTGTGTATATCAAATATCATCGTTCGAGATGCATTTGACACATCGGTGATATGAATAGCACCGCCGGTCAGGTTCCATACCAACCATGAATCAATAGTTCCAAACGCAAGCTCTCCTTTTTCTGCTTTGTCTTTTGCACCCAACACATTATCAATTATCCATTTGACCTTTGTGGCCGAAAAATAGGCATCGATGATAAGGCCTGTTTTACTTCGAATAAATTCTGCCTGCCCACCGGCATTCAATTCATCACAATATTGTGCGGTTCTTCGATCCTGCCACACGATGGCATTATATATTGGTTTTCCCGTTTTACGATCCCATACAACTGTGGTCTCCCGCTGATTCGTAATCCCAATTCCGGCAATTTGCTTCATTGAAATTCCGGCTTTAGCTATTACTTCTGCTATTGTTCCTACCTGTGTTGTCCAGATTTCTTCAGCATCATGTTCCACCCATCCGGGTTGAGGATAGATCTGCCTGAACTCCCGCTGAGACACAGCGACAATATTTCCCTTCTTATCAAACAGGATACTTCGGCTACTTGTCGTTCCCTGATCAAGCGCAAGGATATAAGTGGATATCATAGAGGCCATTTTATGAAAGTAAGTTATTAAAAAGGGGCGTTATGGGTTCGGTGGGCTGACGATGATAGATACGTATTCTTTTTATTAAGAGTACGGACAGGTCGCGACCTGTCCGTACTCTTAAAAAAAAGGCGCAATTTTATCGCGCCATTTAACTCTTAAACAAGGTAGAATATTATTATCTCCGCAGGATCACTACCACTTTCGTGTACATCGCGCCCTCTGTCTTCATCTCCATCAGGTAGCTTCCTTCCGGCAGATGCGAAACATCAATCCGCTGCATATTGTAACCTTTTTGAGCATTGATATTATCACTCCGCATATCCTGTCCCAGGAAGTTGATCAGCCTGAAATTGATTTGCTGATTTATATTAGAACCAAAGCTCAGGTTTATATTTCCATTGGCTGGATTTGGCCACAATGTTACTGCCGAAAGCATTCCGAATGTTTCCTCATCAGATAAAATAGCAACATTCGGATCTTCAATTGTTTCAGGAGTTGTGGTATGTGAAGAACCAATTAATGGATTGATGGCTGTATCAAGACACTGGAAGGATGTCGAACATGATGTCGAACAACCATATGCATCAGTTATGTGAAGGATAATCGTGAGTTCTGTCCACCCCACATATACCTTGATCTGATCCGTACCCTGGCCAGATTGTATAAACCCTTGTCCGATAACCTCCCAATTATACGTGAAGCCACCAAGTCCACCGGTAACATTACCTGTTATCAATACACCATGCGAATTACATTCTACAAGTTGTGGAATGATAATTTCACACTCAATGAATGTATCCGGAATCCATGTTATATGTTGTGAAGAAATGGTGACGTTTCCACAAGCATCTGTTCCTGTCCATGTGCGAATCACATTAAATTCTCCTGTACCGTCTCCCGGCTGAATATTCTGAGCGTAAATAATAGAAACAGGTTGCGCCGGATCAACAGAACTAACATAGGGTACAGCAGGCAATTGCGTACAGATGATGGTCGCATCATTTGGCACACCAGATAACACCGGAGGAATGTCATCGATGATGTAGACATCAAAGGTAATAGATGAAACATTTCCACATATATCTGTTGCCGTCCAGATATATACTCTGTGTTCAAAATAACCCTCACCTTGACAATTTTCTGCATAGGAAACTTCAAGCGTAAATTGTGGTATCACCTGCAGATCACATTCATCCGTCACATACACACTGCCATCATCAAGATCATTGAGTTGATCAATGATATCCGTTTCCGAAAGATTAATAAAACTCTTTCCTGGCGCATCAAGATATTTCAGGATGATCGAATAGGTCGGGATCTGAATCTCCGGAGGGGTCTTATCCCCTACGATGATGATCTGTTTAGCCGTAGATACATTTCCGCATGCATCGGTAGCCGTCCAGGTACGCTCTATCACTCTGCCATCACGACATGGTGAGTCCAGTTGCTTTTCAGTCATCGTCACCGGAACATTTTTCCCTGAACAAAGATCGAAAGCGGTCACATCCGGGATAGAAAGATCATCACATAGTTCAGGTATCACTCCACTGATGACAGGCCCGCTCCCATCTCCGACATGTATGGTTTGCACACCTGTGATGGTGTTCCCGCAAGGATCTGTTGCGGTGATGACGCGCAATACATCATATTCATTTTCACAATTGGGGTGCACAATGCTCAGGGCTATATCAATATGTACTTCGCCACAATTATCTTTAGCTGATAACGTCGGTAAGCTATCATTGCAACCGATGGTTATTTCAGGTTTAAAATTGAGTAAGACAGGAGGTGTGTGATCGATGACAAAAGCCTGTACCGCCAGCTTGCTTACATTTCCGCAGATATCTATAGCTGTCCATTCGAGTGATAATGTAGCGACGATACCATTTGTACATCCATTTGATTCAAGCACCTTTTCATTGAAAGTAACATGGACCTCTTCAGAGCATCCATCCTGTACACTGACGTCGTGAACTCCAAATGGGGTATAATCTCCTGTCTGTCCGGCACACTCTATCAACAATACTTCTCCTGGTGGCAGATCCAGCAATTTAGGATTGACAAATTGTAATACAGGACCTGCATGATCATTTGGGATCAGAATGGATGTATCCCTTGAAAGATTTCCACAATAATCATTTGCTTCATAAGTCCTCCTGACAGCAAATCCGCTACCACACGGGTTAGGAATCTTAATATCCCAATAGCGCAGAAATGCTTCACCACAATTGTCTGTAGCTTCAATAAATTTCAATGCCGAATCGTCAATACAAGCAATATCCGGAACTCCTGATATCATCGGTGCTTCATGATCAACTAGCTGTGCGATGATGGTTAGGCTTGTTTCATTTCCACAATTGTCAATGGCATACCAATGGTATGTTTGTTGCTCCAGGTACCCTGCTCTTTTACAATTGACCGAATGGAGGGTATTCCTATCAAATTTAATGATCGCATTACTTCCACATGACGGTGGGCTATACACTGATTCTGCATTCAAGTCATCATAAAATGCAGGAATACCACCTTCATTGCATGTGTATTTAAGAATAGATTCATCGTTTACACCAGCAAGTTCAGATTGCAGCATCTGTAACACCGGCGGAGTATTATCCACCAATGTGATATACTGTATATCTGTAGTTTTATTACCACACAAATCAGTCGCAATCCATGATCGTGTGATGACCTGTCCATTCTGGCATCCTGGCGCAGGATGCGTTTCCAGATACTGAAGATCAGAAGCTGATATGCATTCATCTGTAGCATAGATATTCGTCGGCACATCAGGTATTTCATCACAGTTGACAGTGATATTCGCAGGTATATTAAACAGTACAGGTGCGATGTGATCTACGAGTGCCATAAATACATATTTCGTACTGCTGTTACCACAGGCATCGGTTGCAGTCCATGTGAGTTTATATAAAGTGATATATCCATCAACAGGACAATTCCCTTCATCCTGCAGCAGCTGACTGAATCCCACAGTTACTGTTCCTGTGCAGTTATCATTGACACTTATACTGCTTTCATCAAGAGTTGGTAATGACCAGTTCGGGTCCTGACCATGACATTGCACATCAAATCTTCCTCCATTTGGAACATTAACTATCAATGGATCTGTAAATGTGATGACCGGTACTATATTATCAAACACGGTTATAATCTGGACACAAGTGGCTGAATTACCGCATGCATCTGTAGCCCTGTATGTCCTTGTCAGGATATACCTATTAATACAGGTCTGATTGGAAATGACATCACTGACAAAAGTTACTGTCGGTGTACCGCCACAATTGTCCGCCGTCACTACGCTCGCTGTATTCACAAGGGGCACCAACGAAGCGCATTGTACAGTAACATTTTGTGGACATGTCAATGTCGGAACAGTATTATCATTGACGATAATGGTCTGGGTACATGTTGCCGAATTACCACACAAGTCAGTAGCTCGATATATTCTATTGACTGTAAACCGGTTTACACAAGTCATATTTGTAATCACATCGGTGACAAATGAAATGGATGGAGTTCCGGAACAATTATCAGTTGCAGTTACCAGTGCTGTATTTGCTGATGGAACCTGGCTTGCGCATTGAAAAGTAAGCTGTCCAGGACATGTCAGTGATGGAAGCGTATTATCATTTACGATAATCG
Organism: Saprospiraceae bacterium; assembly: GCA_040004485.1. Classification (GTDB taxonomy): domain Bacteria; phylum Bacteroidota; class Bacteroidia; order Chitinophagales; family Saprospiraceae; genus Opimibacter. The sequence continues at coordinate 1,208 of JBDUAU010000510.1, read as the reverse complement.
TCTGTGAGCAGGTTGTAGAATTTCCGCAGACATCCGTTGCTCTATAGGTTCTGGTTAAAGTATACTTGTTGGGACATGTTTGATTTGTAATGACATCATTCACAAAAGCGATGGTGGAGCTACCATTACAATTGTCTGTTGAAGTGACCAGGCTAATATTTGGTTGTGGCACATCACTGGCGCATTGGAATGTAAGCGGTGCAGGACATGTTAATACAGGTCCTGTGATATCCATCACAGTGATGATTTGTTGACATGATGCACTATTGCCACAGACATCTGTAGCCCGGTACGTGCGTGTCACAACGAATCGATTTGTGCAGGTCATATTGCTGATTACATCACCTAGATGGGTAATCGTCACATTACCTGGACAATCATGCGTTTCAGCTACGCTTGCGGGATTTGCAGGAGGCACCTGGTTGCTGCAAGAAACAGTGAGCGCCAAAGGGCAGGTAAGCATGGGAGGATTAGAGCAGGGTTGAACAGTAGGTCCGGTCTGAGTTTGAACGCAGAGATTAGTCGGTATAGTAAATTCAGCCTCAATGACCGTCACAGTACCATCAGCTTTAAGATGAACATTGGTAAATGTGTGGCTATTTCCCATTAAACTTCCTACAGCAACTGAATTTGTGCCAAGGGCATCACCTCCAGGTTCAATTTGCAGATTGCCAGTTGGGGGGGGATTGACGAAGTTGATTACAACATCTGCCGTAAAATAATCATCTGTAATTGTACCTGTACCATTATTGTTGCAGGACCCCACATTAATGAAAGATACGCTTGTAATATCGCAGACCGGTGAGCATGGTTGCACTGTTGGACCGGCAATAACTTGTGTGCATTGGTTAGCCGGTATGGTGAATTCTACTTCCACAACGGTTATAGTGCCGTCGGCCTTGTAGTGCACGTTGGTAAAAGTATAGGACCCATTCAAAGGCAAAGCGGCTACCGCTACATTATGAATCGTAAGTGCATCGCCACCCGGTTCGATTTGCAGGAGACCCGTCGCTGGCCGGTTGATGTAGTCGATGACCACATCCGCCGGAAAAAAATCATCGGTTGGGTCCTGGGTGCCGTTATCATTGCAGGGACCAACGTTTTGCAGAGTCACACTTGTGATATCACAGACAGGAGGAGCTGATGAACAAGGCTGCACCGTAGGTCCTGTTGCTGCATCAATACAAGTCGGATCATCAGTAAAATTC
>JBDUAU010000126.1:0-9900 GCA_040004485.1 Saprospiraceae bacterium | reverse complement strand
CCTTTTTCTTTTGGATTCAATAGCATATTCATATAAATTAATCGATTTTAATACCTATGTCTCAATCATCACAACAAAAGCTACTGGCATTGGCCACTGTCGCCATCATCGCGCTCCTCGGCCTGAGTGCTTTTTTGATCTATACCAAGGTCAATCAGGACAAGCTCATCAAGAGCCAGAATTCTGAACTGATTGAAGAGACCCGCCTGAAAGCAGACCTGGAAAAGGAATACTATAAGGCACTATCGGATCTTGAAGAAATGCGGTCAAACAACAGCGAACTGAATGCTATGATCGAAACCCAGAAGACAGAACTCAAAGCTCAAAAGGATAAGATAGCCACGATGATCACCACAGCAAAAGATCTGCAGAAAGCCCGTGAAGAAATCGCCCGCCTCAGAGTATTCGTCACCGAGGTGGAGAATCTGAAAAAGCAAAATGCTGCTTTAAGAGATACGAATTCTTTGCTGCTCAATCAACGTCAGGAACTTTCAATACAGGTTGAACAAGGAAAAGTGACCAATGAAGAATTAGCAACATCACGTAATGTTCTCGCCACAGAAAAAGAACAACTTCAGAAAGATAAAGAAGCTTTGGCGCACAAGGTAAATATCGCATCCTCAGTCAAGGTATCCGATATCTCTGCATCTGGTTATTTTGTAAAAGGCTCCGGAAAAGAAAAGGATTCAAATAAGGCCAAATCTATCGATGGGGTTAAAATTTGTTTCAAGACAAAGGAAAACGTAGTGGCCGAAAAGGGTAAGGAAAAATTCTACATCAGGCTCATTAATCCGCTTGGTGAGGTAATGGCGATCCAGGACCTCGGTTCAGGCAATCTGACCCTTACGAACACAGGTGAATCTATTCAGTATACCCAGTTTGTTGAATTGGATTATGCCAATGATATCATGCCGGGATGTATCAATTGGCAGCCAGGTACTGCTTTTGAAACAGGCACCTACCAGATCGAGATCTATAATAAGGGCTTTCAATCAGGTAAGGCTAGTTTCACACTCAAATAAGCCCGTCATTTATATCGTTTTATCGCAGTTGTGCCAGGCCATTTAGACACAATAGCCTCCTCTTTTTTGCATGTTTTGAACAATTCAATTGGTTAATTGTCCTATTGAGTCATTATGTACAGTTGGAATTTCAGAAAATTTGATCCGAATGCCTTTGGTGACAGCCCTTTCGAAAATCTGCTGAAGATTTTCAAGGAATTGCTCCTCTACACCTCCGGCAATGTAAGCGAATCCCTCAGCTGGCTGACCCAGCTTGACAGACAGTACAACCTGACTACGCCTGAATATGGAATGGCTGATTTCATCAGGGACCTTAAAGAGAAAGGGTACATCAAGGATGAAGGCAAAAACGACAAGCTGGTTCCCGCTGCAAAGATGGAACTTGAGATGAGGCGGAAAGCGCTAGAAGATGTATTTGATGATCTGAAAAAATCTAAAAGAGGCGATCACAAAACAAATGCTATCGGAATCGGTGATGAAGTAACAGCTGAAATCAAACCTTACGAATGGGGAGATTCACTTGATCAGATCGCAGTATCAGAAACCATTAAGAACGCGCATATCAATCACGGGATAGAGGAATTCAGTCTCACCCAGGAGGATATGCAGATTCATGAGAGCTTCTATCAATCTCAGATGAGTACGGTCCTCATGATAGATGTGTCTCATTCGATGATCCTGTATGGAGAAGACAGGATTACACCGGCAAAAAAAGTCGCGATGGCTTTGTCCGAATTGATCACGACCAGGTATCCAAAAGACACACTTGATATTATCGTCTTCGGAGATGATGCATGGCAAATTGAAATCAAGGATCTTCCTTATCTGCAGGTCGGGCCTTATCACACAAATACTGTCGCCGGTCTGGAACTCGCGATGGAGATACTGCGAAAAAGAAGAAATCCGAACAAGCAAATCATGATGATCACAGATGGAAAACCCACCTGCATCAAGATTGGTAAAAAATATTATCAAAACAGTTTTGGTCTGGACAAGAAAATTCTGACGAGATGTTTTGCCCTCGCCGTAAAATGCAGAAAACAAAATATACCAATTACTACATTTATGATTGCCCGTGATCCATGGCTGGTCCAGTATGTTGATCAGTTCACGAAAGCGAATGACGGGAAAGCATTCTACAGTTCACTTGAAGGATTAGGGTCCTTCATCTTTTTAGATTATAAACAGAATAAGCGAAAATTTAAACATTGATGGCATTAGCGACCACCTTAGGTGAACTTAAAAAACAAGGTTATCAACCTAAATCCATAAAGGAAGAACTCCGTGAAAATCTTATCAGGCGTTTACAAAATCGCCAGCCCGTATTCGAAGGAATCTATGGATTTGATGATACCGTCATTCCTGATATGGAAAGGGCGATATTGTCAAGACATAATATTCTTCTTCTCGGCCTTAGGGGCCAGGCGAAAACAAGGCTCGCAAGATTAATGACAGCCTTGCTGGATGAATATGTTCCTATTATCAAAGGCAGCGAACTGAATGATGATCCCATGGATCCTATTTCTGCCTTTGGTAAAAAAATGGTAGAAGAGTTGAAAGATGATACGCCTGTTTCGTGGATTCATCGGGATGAGCGATATGTCGAGAAATTAGCTACACCTGATGTATCAGTAGCCGATCTTATAGGTGATGTCGATCCGATCAAAGCAGCAACCTTAAAATTGCCATACAGTGATGAACGCGTCATACACTTCGGCCTGATACCAAGATCGCATCGTTGTATTTTTGTCATCAATGAAATTCCTGACTTGCAGGCAAGGATTCAGGTATCGCTTTTCAATATATTGCAGGAAGGTGATATCCAGATCCGGGGATTCAAGACACGTCTCGATTTGGATATTGAATTTGTATTTACTGCAAATCCTGAAGATTATACTAACAGGGGATCTATTATTACCCCACTTAAAGACCGGATTGAAAGCCAAATCCTGACACATTATCCTGAAGAACTATCAACAGCAAAAGCTATCACCCTACAGGAAGCATCTATTACTTCTTCGCAGCGCAAGAAAGTTCAGGTGCCTGATGTTGTCCATAATATTTTGGAACGGATAAGTTTCGCTGCACGAAAAAGTGAATTTGTAGATGAAAAGTCAGGCGTATCGGCTCGTCTAAGCATCACGGCACTTGAAAATTTATATAGTACAGCAGAAAGAAGAGTGCTGATCAATAAAGAGTCTTCTACGGTAGCCCGCATCGCAGATTTCTGGGGCATTATACCATCCATCACCGGAAAAGTTGAACTGGTCTATGAAGGTGAAGTTGAAGGCCAGTACAATGTGGCTCTTCAATTAGTAAGCCAGGCGGTTCGTGAAGAATTTCTTGAAACATTTCCGCACCCTGAAAAAATTAAAAAGGGAAAAGAGAAAGATCCTTACGGAGCCATCCGTGCTTTTTTCGGAGATAGCAACGTGATTCAGCTGCCTAATGATGCAGAGGATAATTTCTTCCAAAAAACATTGGATATGGTGCCCGGACTGGACAGGTTGCTCGAATCATACAAGGTTTCCAAATCGGATTATTATGTATTCAAAGAGATAGTGCTTCACTCATTGGCGGACCTTGATGTGCTCACCAAGGAATTGACGCAGGGTAAAATTGGCTTTAGCGATCCGCTGGGTAAGATGTTGAATGATTTAGATGAAGAGGACAGAGATTGATTCACGGCTTCAAAAAGTCAACGTAGCACGACTAGTCAGGCCACGATGTCCTAACTAACTGATACTGAAAAGCCCCGGAGATTTTATTGGATTTTAGAATGGACCACTTTTGCATCTGTCGATTAGCTTTGGGTTTTAATCGAAGGCACATACTATTTACTATATCTTTGACGCTCATAATTTTAACAAAATCCAGATCAAGTGACTATTCTCATCTTCCTTATTGTTTCATACATTTTTCTCAGCATCAGTCTTTATCTCCTTTTTCCAAAAGCTGGTGTTGCTGCCATAAAGGGCCTCATTCCGGGTGTCAATTTTGTTGAATGGTGTAAGCTCATTGGTAGAAAACCAGCTTATGCACTTTGGCTTCTATTTCCTATCGTCAACATATTTATTTATTGCGGGATGGCCGTTGACCTGGTCCGTTCGTTTGATAAACTAAAATTCAGACATAGTGCCTTGGCGGTCATTTATTCTCCTGCCATTTTCACCGCAATAGCCCTGAGTAAAACAGACAAATATGCCGGCCCTACGATACCAAGAGAAGCCGATTATAAAAATCAAATTCTTGAAGCCATCAAAGGCAACAAACCAAGACAGGCTGAGAAATTAATTAAAGCAAATCCATACCGTAAATCTCCGATCCGTGAGTGGACGGAAGCCATCGTCTTTGCTGTTTTTGCAGCCGCTTTTATCCGCATGTTTTTATTGGAAGCCTACAAGATCCCTACTCCATCCATGGAAGGATCTCTATTGGTAGGTGACTTCCTGTTTGTCAGCAAAGCACATTACGGCATCAGGACACCCATGACGGTGGCCATGTTTCCACTCTTACACAATACCATACCCGGATTAGGAACAGAATCATACCTGGAAAAACCATCTCTTCCTTATTTCCGTTTGCCTGCACTTGAAAGTATAGATCGCAATGAACCCATTGTATTTAACTGGCCTGTTGGAGACAGCGTTTATTTATCACCATCACGTTCATACACCGCTCACCAGATACAGACAAGTCCCGAAGCTAAAAGAGATGTCGGAGACGCAAAATTGATCACACGTCCGATCGATAAAAAAGATCATTATATCAAAAGATGTATAGCGATAGCAGGTGACAGCCTTCAGATCATAGACAAGCAGGTCTATATAAATGGTGTCGCTGCAAAAAACCCAAAACACATGCAGTTCATCTATCAGATAAAAGCAGATGGCCTGAACTGGGAGAAGGTTGAAGAAATGGGAATAAGTGTTCCGCAAAACAGACAGGTACCGTTTTATCTCGACAATGAGCAGGTGGCCGAATTAAAAAAGATGGATCCAAATATCATTATTGAACCTTTTGATATGACACCGTATTCATCAGACTTATTTCCATTTGATAAAGTACACTTTGGGAAATGGACTGTCGATAATTACGGACCGATTTATATTCCTAAAAAAGGAGCTACAGTAGCATTAACTCCTGAAACCATTGCACTCTATTCGAGGATCATTGACGTATATGAACACAATGACTACAAAGTTGAAAATGGTCAGTATATCATCAATGGTGTGCCATCGACTACGTACACTTTTAAGATGGATTATTATTGGGCGATGGGGGACAACAGACATAATTCTGAAGATTCAAGAGCCTGGGGTTTTGTTCCGGAAGATCACATTGTTGGCAAGCCGTTGTTTATCTGGTTCTCAACCAAAAACGGAAGTATGAGCAATGGAATCAATTGGAGCCGGATATTTACCTCGGCATATAAGATGGATTAAAGAAAAAATTAATTTTTAAGAATAGGGAAATGTATCGACCCAACCCTATGTTTAAAAATTAATTCGACAGGATTAATGACTTATCTTTGATCCTGTCATCCTCATGTACTCCGGAATGAAGACCAGGCTTAAGTTTATTATTTGCTTTTTCACTTTAGGGTGCTGTTCGATTGACTGTATTTATAGTCAGGCTGGTTACGATCTTTATTTATTCTCATTGCATCAGTCCTCTGATGGACACAATCACATCTACGGACCAAAATTTTTGAGCAATTTTAACAAAGGCGGATATACTTATCAGCCAAGTTTCACTTCAGTAGGAGATCTGTTAGTCAGTGTCAGGAAAGTTGGTGAAAATCAAAATGATATCTGGCTATTGTCGCCATCTGAAAAGACGATTAAGCGATTGACAAATACTAAATCAAGTGAGTTTTTTCCACAGATGAATGACAATGGGCTGTTCCTTTCATTTCTCAAAAAAGAGCCACAGGAGACTCCCGATCAGCAGGTATTCAGTATAGATCTCAAGTCCCGGAAGGTAAAAAGTATAACGAAGGACATACATGATGTTGGAAACTATACATGGATGAGTTCTCACGAATTGGGAATATACAGGAATGACAATTCGCTAACATATCTTGAAACGAATGAAAACAAATCGAAGCGAATCACGACCTCAATTGGTAAATCAATATCCGCCGACAAATCAGGACGATTACTGTATGTGCACAAGTTTGATCAGGACTATTACTATCTGAAAAAATATATTCCTTCATCCTCACTTGTAAATGTGATCACAGTTACACCCGGAAAGGCAGAAGATTTTACCCTCGCCCCTGATGGAACGATTTTTATGAGCAAAGATCATATGTTGTACAGCATGAACCCTGCTCTGGAAACGAACTGGAGCCAGGTAGCTGATCTTTCTTTATATGATATTAAATTTATCACCGGATTGCGTGTCAGTTATGACGGACTTCAACTCGCACTGGTAGCTACGAAAGAAAAACCATGATCAGATTAATTGTTTTTTGTTTACTATTCCTTGGGTTGAACAGTTGTTCATCTCCTTTGACAAAGGAAATTACGGAATACAGGAAAGAGTACTTCAAGGAATTTTTGAGCGATCCGCGTTCTCCTTTAAAAGAAGCTGATCTTGCGAAACTTGATTTTTTTCCAGCTGGCGAAAAAGAACGCATCACTGCTTCTTTTCAGCCAACAAATGATTCGGAACCATTTGACATGCCTACTTACAGCGGTCTGACACGGAAATATCGAAAATACGGTGTTGCTACTTTTTCATGGGGTAATAAACAAGCTACATTGTCATTGTACGAGAATCTGTCACTGCTCAACAATCCGGATTTTGATGACTACCTCTTCCTTCCATTTAAAGATGAAACAAACGGAGTGACTACATATGGGGGAGGAAGGTACATTAATATGTCAAAGGCAGATGCCGAAGATGGGACGATTACAATTGATTTTAATAAATGTTACAATCCATATTGCGCATACAGTGACGGGTTCAATTGCCCTATCCCCCCCAGAGAAAATAATCTGCCGTTTGAGGTACATGCAGGCGAAAGGAATTTTAAAGGGGCCTACACTGCAGTCGGACATTGAAACGGAAACGGGAGAAAAATAATGATGACCCATATAGTATCGTTTCTAAGTTCATTTTTAATCTTCCCGGTAATATGCGATTGAGACAGGATTTTCGTTAATCTAAAAGATTTATCCCGGATCTTAAAAGACAAATAAGCATGATTTTGATTTTACTCTATACCTCATTGGTTTCCTTTTTTCATTTCCTTCCGTCGTCGGAACCAGTAGAAAGATGGCTGGTGCAGATGAACTCCACCTCTACTGAGTGTCTTGATCAGTGGTGGGCGGATAATGGGTATACCTCAACATCTTATTTAAAAAAGAAGCTTCCCGTTGATACCTGGCTTGTGGTCGAGCTGCCGAAAAGCGCTGTTTCTTCGCTTCAAAAACTTCCCTGCGTAAATAAAATAATGGAAGATCAGCGCATCAACTGGCGGAACACTATTCCCAATGATCCGGCCTACATCAACCAGGGCGATATGAATCTCATAGGTATGCCCAAAGCATGGGATATTTCAACCGGGGGCATCACAAAAAACGGGGATACCATAGTTGTCGCTGTGGTGGACGATGGTTTTGACATTCAGCACCAGGATCTTATTCCCAATATCTGGGTAAACAAAGGGGAAATAGCAAATGATGGAATTGATAATGATGGCAATGGATATACTGATGATTATAAAGGATTAAATGTAAAGACGGATAAAGATGATCATCCTAAAAAACAGCATGGTACACAAGTAAGTGGTGTCATTGGGGCGCGGGGCAATAATGCTCTAGGTGTTACTGGTGTCAATTGGAATGTCAAATTGATGCTGATCAGTGGTGCTGATTTTGAATCTGAAGTTATCGAGGCATATCAGTATACCATAGATATGAGGAAAAAATACAAAGAAACAAATGGACAGGAAGGTGCTTTTGTTGTAGCCACCAATTTATCCGGGGGTATTGACAATGCTTTCGCGGCTGATCATCCGTTGTGGTGCGAGATGTACGATAAGATGGGTGCTGTGGGTATATTGAATGTAACCGCAGGTCCTAACCAGTCGATATCTGTTGATGTCGATGGAGACATGCCTACTACCTGTACATCACCATACATGATAGCTGTGACAAATGTGGATCTGTCAGATGTCATCATGGAGAATGCTGGGTTTGGAAATATTAGTATTGATTTAGGAGCTCCGGGAGAAGGTACTTTAACTGTTGATATAAACAATCAATATCATGGTTTCAGTGGTACAAGTGCTTCAGCGCCCCACGTAGCCGGTACGATTGCATTGTTGTATAGTATTCCCTGTACTACTTTACTGGATGACATCGATATCCATCCTGATGAAGTGGCTTTAAAAATGAGAGATATTATTTTTTCGTCCGCAAAAATTAATAATTCCCTTCAGGGGATAACGGTTACGGGTAAGAGGCTTCAGACAGACGCAGCTTTAAGGGCTGCTTTAGCTCAATGTGGTACAACAGTTGAGCCAGTACTCCGGATTATTTCCATATCCCCTAATCCGACCAGCCTGGAAATGGCAAAGGTTAATATTCAGGTCAGAGGTGATTCAACCAACGTCATTTATGAAGTATACTCTACTAACGGAGCTTTAGTAAAATCTAACGCCGTCACTCCTGAAGAGATCCATCAAGGGTATTTCTTCCTTGACACTAAGCCTTTGGCTGCAGCTCTGTATCTGGTAACACTCAGGAGAAACAAGGAAAAAGACACCGTTAAGCTATTTGTATATTGATCAGAGCCCTGAAAGGATCAGGTTTTGATGGGTTTGAAATTATCATTGAACATATGGTAAAAAGTCGCTGATAAACTTTTATCTTTGCACTCCATTTGAGGAGTCGGCTTCGTAGCTTAATTGGATAGAGCACCTGACTACGGATCAGGAGGTTGAAGGTTCGACTCCTTCCGAAGTCACCATTTTTGAGGTAACTTCTTGATAGAAAGAACATTACATAATAAGAATAAAAGGCATAAAAGATGGCCAGAGAATGTCAATTAACAGGGAAAAAACCAATGACCGGTAACAAGGTTTCCCATTCGAACATGAAGTCAAAACGTAGATTTTTGCCTAACCTGCAAAAGAAAAGTTTTTTTATTCCCGAGACAGGTCAGACAGTAGAACTCAATGTTTCCACTTCAGCCATCAGGAATATCGACAAGTTGGGACTCTACGACTACCTTCTCCGATTGAAGAAGGAAGGCTTCCATACAGGTGTCACATTAAGAAAGAAGAAGTAATCATCTATATATCATGGCAAAAAAGTCAAAAGGGAACAGAAACCAGATTATCCTGGAATGCACTGAGCACAAGACCAGTGGCATGCCCGGAACATCACGTTATGTGACCCAGAAAAACCGTAAGAACACACCAGATCGTCTTGAACTAAAGAAGTTCAATCCGATCCTGAAGAAAGTCACCGTTCATAAAGAAATCAAATAATAAAATCATCATCAAATGGCTAAAGTTTCAAAAAATGCCAAGGTTGCTCAACGGGCAACAAATGCAGGTTCAGGAAGGGATTTTGTAAAAGTGGTCAAACCTGTAAAAGATCCCGTCACAGGGAAATACTCCTACAAAGAGGTCATTATCCATAAGGACAAAGTGAAAGAATTCTTCGCTGAGAAATAGGCGATAGGGATTTTACATCCATCCGATAGTTGCAATCTTCGATATCTGAATAGTCTATGCGTACTATTCAGATATCTTTATATTAGACCACTTCGATCATTATGAGTTTCTTCAATAAATTTTTTTCAAAAGAAAAAGAACAGGAATTAGATAAGGGCCTTGAAAAAACCAAATCAAACCTCT
>JBDUAU010000184.1:0-9924 GCA_040004485.1 Saprospiraceae bacterium | reverse complement strand
TAGGCACCGGTGCAGCAGCACTAGGTTTAACGGCAATCGCTTCTTCATTTAAATTTATTTCATCTGAGAACAGATCGAAATCAGTGAGCACTGTGGGTCTTGCAAAAGATCCTGCAGATATTTGGTTTGATAAAGTGAAAGGCACTCACAGAGTAGTGTACGATGCAACCCATCCAAACGAAGTGTTGCCATTTGCATGGCCGAAAGTTTTTTTATTAACTAATGCGGCTACAGGTTCACCAGAATCAGACTGTGGAGTGGTGGTCGTACTTCGTCATGATGCGATCGGGTATGCATTCAATGATAAGACATGGGCCAAATACAATTTCGGTGATGTCTTTAAGGCACAAGACGTAGGTCATGGTTTTATGGCAGCCGACGCGGCAACAGCCACCAAAACCCGAAATCCTTTTAACAAGACAAAGCTCGGTGATTTTGCAGTACCTGGATTTGGTGCTATACCTATTGGAATTGGAGAATTACAGGCCAGCGGTGTTATGTTTTGTGTATGCCATGCAGCTATGACAGTTTATTCTGCGGCGCTGGCAGGAGGGATGGGAATGAAAGCTGAGGACTTATTAGCTGAATGGGAAGCGAATGTACTTCCCGGGATACAAATTGTTCCTTCGGGAGTATGGGCACTAGGTCGCGCGCAGGAACATGGTTGTGGATACATTTTTGCCGGATAAAAAACTAAATTCTTTATCATGAAAAAGATACTGTTCAGCCTGTTGTTGCTGGTAGCTTGCTCTGCATATTTAAGCGGTCAGTCAGCACCATACAATGTTGTCTTTGACGTCACCAGCAAAGACACATTAGTCCATCAGATGGTGATACGATGGATCAATGAAATCACATCATCAAGACCTGATGCTAAAATTGAAGTTGTATATTATGCTAAAGGTCTTGACATGATTACGGAAGGTAAATCCGTAGTCGGTACTGATGTGAAGAAGTATGCGGCTATGAAAAACGTTGCCTTCAGGGTTTGTGAAGTAGCAATGAAAAATAATGGAGTAGACAAGAGTCAGCTGTTACCCGGAGTCCAAACTGTGCCTGATGGTATCTATGAAATTATTCAAAAGCAACACGACGGATGGGGATATATCAAAGCGGCGCGATAATGTTGGAGTTCTGATGGCGGGCAGCAAAGAGTAAAGGACTTAAGTAAGCAATATTTTAATGTTAAAAATCCGGATAGGCATTAATCTATCCGGATTTTTAAAGTAGGCAAACAGGCCCCCTTTTTTCAGGGGGTTGGGGGCAAGAATTAATAAAGATTATTTTTTAACCAGTCTCGACAATCCATCAAGGCTTGAAGCAATAGCAACACCAGGTAATTTCACAGGTGCACCAACCTGAGCCACGAAACCACCTTGTACTTCACCTGTCTTGTAGGTAGTAAAGCCGATACGGTAGAGTCCGGCCACTAAAGCTTTTACAGGATTACTGGCTTCACTGGTGATACGCATCAATGAATTGTATTTGCTGCCTGAAGGCTGAGCTGGCAATTCACTGGAATCATCATTTGTACCATAAGACGACCATTTTGAAGTTTTACCTTTTGCAATATTCTCTGCAGAAGTCACATCATTGGCTCTTTCAAGTGTGATCCAGGTATCAAAATAATTTGTGGTTTCAGCTTCATTTGTTTTGTAGTCAGGACCAATAAAATCTGTTTCAGCAGGTTTTAGGGTTGAAGGGATGGGCGATACCATTCGGATGCCGATTTCAGGAGCAGCGAGCGGAATCCACATGTAGAGATAATAATATTTTTTTCCATCACGTGTTTCATCAGGTGCAGCACCCGGCTTTACATATCCGAAATAACTGACGAGATCTGTATAAGGGACGCGGATATCTTTGCCCATTAAACTCTTTTTGCCCATGTCTGCACCAAATTTGTCTAATTTCTGTGCATTGACCATCATTCCGATTCCGAAACAAATCAAAAAGGTGAGCATAATTTTTTGTGACATAAAATCTGATTTAGTGTTTAAATAAAATTTTCCTACTCTTCTGGCTTTTCGGTGTCTCCCCGTTTTTGGAAGTGGGTTCCGGACTCCACTTTATGTTTAAATTCTTTCAATACAAATGTAGAGTAATGTTCCAAATCCGGATGAGTAAACCCTCAAAACTTATTTACCGGTCTGTCTCAGTTACTAAAGTGTTGCATACCCGGATTTTTGCCACTGCGATATTGAAATTTTATTTCTCCCGGCAGATGTTTTCTCAGGTCAGCCAGTTTCAGTGGCATGCTCAGAGGACTTTCGTCTATCCATAGTCTCACTTCTTTGTATATCCTGATATTCGTCAGCAGATATAATATGGGATAATGTTCCACCATATCCGCCTGGATGACTAGGGTCTTCCCTGGGAAAGTGAATTCGGGTTCATTGCTTTGTTGATATGATTTGGCCAGGGTTAAAATGGTTTCTTTGGTTAAATTAAAAACGGTTCCAAGGGTATAAATAGATTTGATTAATCTACCAGGAATTGATTTCTCCAGCATTCTTTCTGGTTCATTTAGCAAAGCTGCAGCCAATGTAATTTGTTGAGGAATCATGATGGTTTCCATAGATAATTGGGGCACTATATTCATGCAGATTGCTACCTGGGGTTCTGATTTTAGACCTTGCTGCATCGCTTCTGTGATAAAAATATCGATGTGTTCATTTGCCGGTAATGTCCATTTCGTAGCATCTGCTTTTTCTAAACGGTGAATGTACTTTTCAAGGTGAAGTATAGTTACCAGCTTTTGCAGTGAGGTAAAACTTGTTTCATTCACTTCCAATAAAGTAAATTGTAATTGTTTCGGAATGAAGCGGGCTGTAAGTGGTAAAACCAATGTAGCGAAAGGTCCTGTCCCGGCATAAAGGATATGAATTGTCTTTTCCGGATGTATAAGCAGAATGTCCGTGACAGCTGCGTAAATCCCATCCATAAATCTTTTGGTCCGCATGATATCCTTTATACACATTGCAGCCCATGTAAGCCCTAAGGCCTCGCCACTGTCAAGTGACAGATGTTCTCTGTTTTTTTCGTCAAGACTATCAAGGTTGTTTATGTGTAACAAGGTTTTGTATAGCTCATCGCATGCAGAGAACAGTTCGCCGTATTCATTGATTTCTGCATCGAGGATACGATTGCTGATGGAATGTATTTGGGATAATGTAGGCACGGATTATGACCTGATGATGTAGTGAAGTTGAATAAGGCCTTTTTCAAATTCTTTTGTCGATACAACCTTGAGCATTTGTTCAGGTCTCCCGTCTCTGAAAAGCTTTGTCCCACAGCCTAGCAATATAGGCACGATCGAAATGATGAATTCATCTATCAAGTTATCTTTCAATAGTTCGTTTACAATTTCGGCACCTCCGTCAACGAATATATTTTTTCCCTTTTCGCTTTTAAGTTTCAATATAAGTTCTTTAAGGTTGCCCGTATAAAACTGGGTCGTTCCGATGCTTTGTCTTTCGGTTCTGGTGATGACATAGGTGGTTTTGTCTGCGTGAGGAAATTCTGCAACCTTGGATAGTACCCATTCATATGTTTTTCGGCCGATGATGACGGTATCCACCGAATTGATAAATGAACCATAACCATAATCTTCTCCTTCCTGCTGTACAATGCTTAGAAAACTCAAATCATCATTTGGTTGTGCAATATAACCATCAACGCTGGTAGCAATATAAAGAATCACTTTTCTGCTTGATTCCATTTTGTATTATTCTTTGGCCACTCTATAGGGTAAGGGGATATGATACTAAAAATGTCTTTTAGATTGTCTGATATAGATTAAATGAATTCTTCGTAAAGATAAGGACGCAAGCATCCAGGTAAAGTGGTCCTGAATGAGCAACATTCAATATCGGTATTAATCGGCCACACCGTATTGCAATTGTCGATTGTATTCGTTTGCATCATAGGCTCCGTCGGATTGCTCGATAAGGCCATCCGTACCCATTTGCCAGATTTCATAGCCACTGATTCTTATTTTTTTTCCAGTACCTTTTGGACCGGTATTTGTCCCGGTCAATGTCCAATGAAATTCTATTCCACATTCTGTGACGGTCATCACGTCCTTTGTCACGACCATATCCGGAAATGCCTTCATAAAACCTTCGGCAACTTTGGCAATGGCTTCTCTTCCTTCAGCCCGTGGTTCATCATTTACTTGTAAGGAACCGTTAACGCTAAAAAATGCAGCTACATGCTCTGGCTGTTGACTACTCCATGCCTTCGCGTATCTGTCACCGAAACTTTCCATTTTTTTAAATTCCAATACCGCTTCAGTATTAATATCATCGACAGGAGTTTCATTCGCCGTTTTGTTCGATGGCTGATTGCATCCGATGGTAATGGCCAGTATTGTAGCAAAGCCAAGGACCGGTAGTTTGTAATTTTTCATTTATGGACAGTTATTTTGAAATGAGGAATTGAGAAAAAATATCATTATTAATTATCATTAAACACCATACAGGGAACCATGGCTTTTCGATAAGGTTTTAATTCCGGGGTCATTTATTTTAACCGGCCTGAACAGCAATATTTTTATTTCGAATTCCTGACCGAAAAACGGAAATAAAGAAAAATATAATAAAAGCCATACAGAGATAGATAAAACAATCCCCAATGACAGAATAAATCGTAGCTACACCATCAATAGACAGGTGGGCCATCATTATCTTATCATTGTTATCAAAGGTACTCATTTGTGAAGTCAATTCCTCATAAGGTGTGATGGCCCCGCTGCGACCTGGTCATCATTGAGGACTCTTAAATTTTGTAGTCAAGTCTCCACAGGATGGTGGAGCAACGTTGATTATAAAATGATCAGCTTCGCAACAACCGTGTTTTCTTTAAATTTAATGGCTATAAAATAAAGTCCGGGAGGAAGTGCAGGTACGAATTGAATAATTCTTTGGTTGTCAAACGTAACAGATTTAAGTAGCTGTCCTTCCACATTCGACAATTCAATAGCCACCAATGGATACTGCCGGATTAAATCTATATAGATGAGATCATGTACAGGATTTGGATAGATTTTAATTTCTTTTTCATTTTCAATGTCATGAATTCCTACGATAGTGAAAGGATAGCACGATGAAGTATCCAGACATGTATTTGATGTAATGATCACACCATAGTTACCACTGACTTCAGGAGAAAATGTTTGGAATACGGCTCCTTCTATAAACGCACCGGAGTGATCACAATCAACCCATTGGTAAGTGGCTCCATTTTGATTGGCATGAAGAGATGTGCCTGAGGCGGTAACAGAAGTATCTATATCAACGATCGTGAGATCCACTGTAATATTACTGTCACATCCTGAAGGGATGGGAATAGTATACATATACACGCCGGTTGCATCCCAACTGTGCAATCCATCAGGTGTGGAATATGGCCCACAAGATAAAATATTGATTAAGGTATCCTGGTCATTGTAAATAGTAATGGTATACGTAACAACACTATCACAGCCGGCGATATTTGCAAATAAGAGGGGGTAGATTCCCGATGCTGTCCATGTGTGTAATCCGTCAGGCGTAGAATATTCATTGCAGGCAGAAGCTACGATTTCAGTTGCGCTGTCGTGAAAAATATTTACATGATAATTGACGATACTATCACATCCTTCCATATTTGTAAACATGATCGGATAGATCCCCGACTCTGTCCACGTAAATAATCCATCAGGTGTAGAATATTCGTTACAGGCAGTGACCTCGATATCAGTTTCACTTTCCTGGAGGATAGTGACATGATAATTGATGACACTATCACATCCTGCCACATTTGTAAACATGACCGGATAGATCCCCGATGTTGTCCATGTATGTAGTCCGTCTGGTGTTGAATATTCGTTGCATGCAGAAGCCTCGATTTCTGTTGAGCTGCCCTGAAGGATAGTGACATGATAAGAGACGATACTATCACATCCGGCGATATTGGATAACGTGACTTGATATGTTCCGGTCGTTGTCCATGTGTTGCCATCAGGTGAAGTATACTCATCACATGAAGAGACGGTAACGTCAGTTTCAACAGGCACTGCTATAGTCAGGTGCACTGTGATGACGCTATCACATCCAAGACTGGTGGGTATAATACTTTGATAGGTACCTGAAGTAGTCCACACGGTTATTCCATCCGGCGCGAGATAAGGCTCACATGCATTTACATACAAGACGACTGACTGTGGTTGGCATTGTTTGAGTTGAAGAATAAAAAAGTCTTCATTAGTCCCATGATTGTCTTTCAGATCAATGCCAAGAGTAGGATCCAGGTCAATATTGTTAAAATAAGATCCCGCGCAATACACATACGCTGATGAACGCGTCGCAATGACATTTCCCTGCGCACTAGTTGAATTACTTAATTGATTGACCCAGACAAATATACCATTCGAAGACAATTTTGATATGAATACGTTTCGAGATTTTGTATAAAGAGAAAGCTGTAGTGCTCCCGGATCAAAGTCAGTACCTGAACTAAAGGAGCCGGTAGTATAAATATTTCCCAGATTGTCCAGCGTGATGCTCTTGCCTTCATCTCCCTGCCCATAGAAATTTTTTACCCATACATAATGGCCGTCGTGATCCAGCTTGGAAATATATATGTTAGTAAGACCCGAAGATTGAACATACACGACAGCAGAATCCGGATTGAAGTCAACCTTTTTCCTGAAGCTGCCGGTTGAATATACATTCCCTGCTTTGTCGCAAATGATTGAATTCCCTTCATCATCCTCACTGGCACCAAATGAAGCGTCCCACTGCCATTGGCCATCAGTATTCAACTTTAGAATAAAAATATCTTTCACTCCATTAGAGCCTGATAAATGAATATCCGCCCCGGGATCAAAATCGACTGTATCGGCATAAAAACCGGTGAGTACAACTGATCCATCTTCGTCGGTAGTGATCGAATGTGCACCATCATTATCAGATCCGCCCACGGACCTGGCCCAAATGAATTGACCACTTGAATTAATCTTCGAAATAAAAATATCAGACATTCCATTAGACGAAAGATTCATGATGTCCGGGGATGGATCAAAATCACTTATGTCAGAGAAAGAACCGGTAGTCAGGATATTTCCATCCTTATCCAGGGCAATGGAATGTGCTTCATCCTGACTAATTCCTCCCATTTGTCTGACCCATAAAAAATGACCAGCAGTATCCAATTTTAAAATAAAAATATCCCCTTGTCCTAAAGAGGATAATTCATGCCCGGATGTACCTTCTTCAAAATCTGAAGTATTTTTGAAATAACCTGTTGCATATACATGTCCATCATTATCCAATTTAATTCCATAGGAGACATCATCCTCTGTGCCACCTACGCGCTTTGCCCATAGAAGCTGACCTGTTGAATCATATTTAGCTATGAAAATATCTGTACTTCCTGCTGAAACCAGATCAACAATGCCGGAACCCGGATCAAAATCCAGCGTATTTTCAAACGAACCGGTTACATAAATATTTCCCGATGAATCAGCCACTATGTCGTAGGCCACATCTCTGCTTGTCGAGCCTAAGCCATGCCCCCATTCATATGTGGTATGATCCAGGAATGGATTACCGTTTTCATCATGAGAATAATAGATTTCCTGATTTCCATCACTTTCTTCAGTGGCGATGATATGGACTTCACGTTCATGAAGGGCAATAAAGGGGTGTGTTGAAATTCCATGATTCACCAACGAAACACCAGGGCCTGCCCAACTTAATCCTGCATCCGTGGAGACAGCCTCAAATGTGGCCCAATCACTGACATTCACTTCGCTCCACACCAGGTATACATATGTTCCCTTCGAAGCAGCACGTGGACTGACCGCCTGATTGTGATAATCCGGAATTTTTAAATCATTTTCCCAGGTGCTACCGTTGTCCACAGACCTCCTCATATAGATATCACCGCTGCCATTTCTGCGATCTGACCAGAATGCAAAAATCATCGTGTCAGAAACAGTGATCATAGGTTGTTCACTATATGCAGACAACGTCGTCAGTTCGTATTGAGGCAACCATGCATTACCTCCATCCAGAGAGCGGCGATAATAAACACCTGAACCATCCGCTTTTCCCCAAACTACATGTATAGAATTGCCATAGACGGCAATGGATGGTTTAAGCGCATTTGACAGTGCATTTGATATTCTCATCTCCGGCAGCCATGAAGATCCACCATCGGTTGATTTCTTGTAAAATATTTCATTCGCCTTATGATCATCAGCCTGCCATACGACATGCACGGTATTTCCGGATACAGCCAGTGAGGGATAACCCTGTTCGCCTATTTGATCTGTGAGCAGGATATCAGGTCCCCAAGTTGTCCCATTATCTAAAGATCTTTTATAATAAATTTCACTGTGCGTATGGCGATGATCCATCCAGACGACATGCACCACATCACCATTGACTGCAATACTGGGATTTGACGCATCTGCAAAACTGAGGCTCAATTGAACGTCATCCTCCCAAAACAATCCTTTGAAGGGGGAACGCTTATAAAAAACTTCGTTATTTCCGAAACGCGAATCTGTCCAGACAACATGTACTAAGTCTCCATTGACGGCGATACACTGAGCATTGTTATTTGAAGTAAAAGAAGGGGCTGGATCATTGGTAAGTCTTACCTGAGCAAAAAGAGGGCAGACAAGCCAGAGCTGTGATAGTAGTAGAATAAATCTCATATGAAAAGGAAACTCTCAATTACGTAAAAAGTTGTGATCAGGGGTTTAAGAGAGGCATAAAGGTAATTTGCTTCTCGTGATGTGCAATTCTTTCCTTCGATGAGCTGCTGCATTGATCTAATAAACAAATAAAGATGAGGGAGTTACGACTAAAAATAGCTTTGTCAATAAGGAGTTAAGAAAAATGTGGGCAACATTTCCTTATTAAAGTAGGGGGAATTGAATTGAATAGAAAAACTATTTCAAAACATCCTTTCAATTATCATTTCTTTAGTCGGAGTGAATGGAAAGGAACTACTTCAATAAGCCCGAATATTCTCCTACAAAACAATCCTGTCATTTTTTATTATTTCCGGAGGCCTATTCAATTTCCCAAACCATTTTTCAAATTTTCCTTAATTTAACAATGAAAACAAGTAAGCTTCATCAGTTATGGTATTGTATATGCATGGAGCTGTCCCCTTCGGTGCATCTTTCCGTACATGATCCGGATGGTTAGAAATTTCATTATAGCACCCAAAACAAAAAGGCGTCTAATGTAATTTGTGTTAACCAAGGTGTAGTCTGCATTATGACCAGCGTGTTTTTTAAGTTGATGTAATATTCAGACCCTTAGTACGCCACGAAATCCTCTGGCGGCATAGTAAGATTCTGCACCATTGTGATATACAAAGACAGTGTCGTAGCGACGATCACAAAAGAGCGCACCACCAAGTTTTCTGATATCGGAAGGAGTCTGTATCCAACTCGAAGTTTTGGTGTCAAATTTTCCAAGTTTCTGCAACTCCCGATATTGTTCTTCAGTCAATATTTCAAGACCCATTTCATCTGCCATATTCACAGCACTATCTTCCGGTTTATTTTCTTTCCTAGCTTCGAGTGCTTCATGATCGTAGCAAATACTCCTGCGGCCTTTTGGACTTTCAGCCGAACAATCATAAAAGATGTATTCCCCCTTTTTTTTGTCAAAATCTACAACATCAGGTTCGCCACCGGTGCTTTCCATTGCATTGAGCGACCATAATTTTTCTGTATTAGCTTCTAGCTTTGATCGCACTTTCGCCCATTCAAGACCTTTATGGCGGTTCATGTTTTTCTCAAACCGCGCCTTCAATA
Organism: Saprospiraceae bacterium; assembly: GCA_040004485.1. Taxonomy (GTDB): domain Bacteria; phylum Bacteroidota; class Bacteroidia; order Chitinophagales; family Saprospiraceae; genus Opimibacter. The sequence continues at coordinate 101 of JBDUAU010000184.1, read as the reverse complement.
CACTAAGTAGTTCTTCACTCTCTTTCCGTGACAACTCCCTTTTAATCCCTTTTGGTTTGCTCATAATATTATATTGTAATTGTTATACACTTCTCCCCCTT
>JBDUAU010000300.1:0-9971 GCA_040004485.1 Saprospiraceae bacterium | reverse complement strand
AAAACAAAGATTTCGGGGTGAACTTCTGCTCTCATAGATTTCATAAAGAAAAATCGCACCGAAGAGCACGGAGAAAAAATCGCACGGAGAGCGCGGAAAAGAATAAAAAACAAAGACATTCCTTCGCCTCATCCTCATCCTTAGCCTTAGTCCTACTTCCACTCAAATGTCGAAATCATATGTTTTATATCCTGTTGGATAAACTGAGCAATGGGCTGCAAACTATCCGGATTGACTTTCGAATCAAAATATAATGCGGCTGTGAAAAAATGCTGCGTGGTATCTGTCAGAAAAAAATGAATCGTCGATGCTGCAGGTCCGGTCCATGTAAGTACCATTCCACGCACGCCTTGCGGATTTTGCATGGGTGTTTCTTCCATATAGTTTGCTCTCGCGTTGATACGATCTGCTATCGAATAGGAGTCACTGATCAGGTCATCAAATTTTGCTCTGTTGGTCACGGGCACATACGTACAATGTATACGCGCATCGAATGAAGGCATAAAAAGATCAAACCAACATTGTTCATTTTTCTTTTTGATTTCCGCATAGTCAGGATACTCAAATGTATACGGGCATTCTGCTTCATTGTATTTTATATACTTACGTTCCGGATATTCTATTCTGGGATACGCACGGGGCTTGGGTGAGGACGGATCATGCTGACATCCTGCAATGAGAATGCAAAATGTGAATATTGAAAATATAGCTTTGATCATTTGTCGATCTGTACTTTAATTCGTTCAATCCGCTTTGGCGAAACTGAAAGTATGGTAAACGAAAAAGGAGGAAAAGAAATTTTCTGACCCGCTACCGGCATTTTTCCATTGATGTCGAGGATCATTCCGGCCAATGAATCTGCATCACCATCCACTTCATCAAAACTTGATTTGTCCACATCCATCAGCCTGTATACATCGATGAGCATAGTCTTTCCTTCAAAGATAAATTCATGATCACTTAGCCTTCTGTATTCCAATTCCTGGTCTTCATCAAATTCATCCTTGATGTCGCCGATCACTTCTTCAATGACGTCTTCCATGGTGACAATACCGGATGTACCTCCATACTCATCGACCACAATAGCCATGTGAAGATGTTCACGTTGAAAATCTTTGAGCAGCTCATTAATCCTGCGCGCTTCCGGAACATACAGGACTTCCTTACGGACGAGCTCAGGCCATTCGTGAGGAGGTATCTGTTGATCCAGATAGCCAATTAAATCTTTGACATATAATATCCCTCTGATATTGTCAAGTTGCTCTTCGAATACAGGAATTCGGCTATAGCCTGCATCCCGGACCACTTTCATCATTTCATCCATGCTCATGGCCGTATCGAGTGCTATGATATCCATTCGCGACCGCATGATTTGTTTGACCGCCACATCATTGAACGAGACGATTGATTTCAGGATTTCGGCTTCGACAGCAGAATCTTTGTCTTTTGCAACAGCTAAATCAATGGCTCTGTCAATGTCGTCTTTATTCGCACCCAGTGAATTCTCCGTTCCAAGTTTTCGTTCGAGTGCATTTCCCCATTTTACTAAGGTCCTGTTTAACGGCGATAGTATTGTCATCAGAATGCTTACAGGCATACTCATCAATCTTGCAAATCCTACATTGTTGAGATTCGCATAAATTTTTGGAACGATCTCTCCAAAAAGCACCAATAGAAATGTGATGCCCGTTACGGAAATCACAAAACGCAATACAGCTGCCCACTCCAGTGAGGTTAACCAGTTTAGTGCATTGACCTGACTGATGTTGAATCCCCAATAGGCAAGGATCTCCGGGTGCAGGAGATGATTGAGCAAGTAGTAGGAAAGAATGATGATCCCGATATTGATCAGGTTATTTGAAATAAGAATAGTAGCAAGAAGTCTCCTTGGCTTTTCTCTTAAACTGAGAATACGTTGTCCACCACGATCATGTTCATCTTCCAGATTCTTAAGTTGATTTCTATCCAGGGAAAAGAATGCTACTTCTGATCCGCTGATCAAAGCTGAACATGCTAATAAAAAAATGAGCAGTAAAAAACCACCTGTCAATCCCCAGGTAATGAACGATATCAATAACAACGAAAAAGGTTCGGAATCCAAAATCAAAATTTTAATTCGAAATAATCAACAGCTTGTGATCAGAATGGAAGATCATCATCTGCATGTTGCTCGCCGCTGGTCGTCATAGATGATGATGTATCACCCATCGTGTCATCAGCAGGAGGCTCTTCATCATGTCCACCGGGTCTTGAATCACGTCGATCAAGAACTCTGAAGCTATTCGCCACAACTTCTGTCACATATCTCTCAATGCCATCCTTGTCCTGGTATTTGCGATGTGTGAGTTTACCTTCAACAAATACCTGGCTTCCTTTTTTGAGTTGTTTTTCAGCGCGCTCTGCCAATGCTCTCCAGGCTACCACATCATGCCACTCTGTAGCCGTCTGCCAGTCCCCTTTTTTATCCTTGTAACTTTCATTGGTCGCTACTGAAAATTTTGCAACGGCGACATTGCCTTCGAGGTATCTGACTTCCGGGTCACGACCCAGATTACCGATAAGGATTACCTTGTTTACCATGATGTGGAGATTTGTTTTTAACCAGAATGGACAATAAAGATACATTGGTTTACAGTTTATAGGTGTATCGGGTAGATGCCCAGACTGTTCCTTTGACTGGCAAAACAATTTAAATACCCATTATCTTTGGCATCAGGTGATGCCCTCTTTTTAGAAACAATCAACTGGTTTTCAATTAAATACAAATAACAATGACTTGAATAAGTCAGCTGGGAAATACTATGTTTAATGAAAAGCGATGGTGCCTTTTATCAGTAATTGTGCCATATCTGATCTAAGAATTTCGATTGAATAATGAATATATATGCATAGAATAGTAATAAAAATAATAGCTCTCCTTCTGATGCTGGTATCCACGTATGGGCTTAAAGCACAGGTGACGGGGATGTGGAAAACCATCGATGACCGGGATGGTTCAGAAAAGTCTGTGATTGAGATATATGAGCAGGATGGTAAGCTTCATGGGAAAGTCATCAAGCTTTTGACTGGCTCTACGTACACGACTTGTGAAAATTGCCACGGTGATCTGAAAGATAAAGCGCTCGTCGGAATGACCATAATTCATGACTTGACTAAAACAGCTACAGGTGGTATTGATGGAACAGTCATGGATCCAAATAATGGAAAAACTTACAGTTGCTTAATCGAATTAGAAAATCCTGATAAGCTCCGGCTCAGAGGATATATTGGTTTTCCGGCTTTTGGCAGGACACAATATTGGTATAGGGTGCAGTAACACTTTTTCTCCCCCTAAATCCCCTGAAAAAGGGGACTTGGATTCGTTAGGACTATTTCTGCCCCTAAATCCCCTGAAAAAGGGGACTTCTAACTTCATTTTTTTTACTCCCTCTTTCGGGCCATATGCATCAGGGAATTGTTTCCTTATATCACAAACTTGATTCCTTGTGCAAGAGGTAGTTCTTTACTCCAGTTGATCGTGTTCGTTTGTCGACGCATGTAGACTTTCCATGCATCTGAACCGCTCTCACGTCCGCCACCGGTTTCTTTTTCTCCACCGAATGCTCCGCCAATTTCTGCGCCTGAAGTACCGATATTGACATTCGCGATACCGCAATCAGATCCTGCTGCGGATAGAAATCGTTCTGCTTCTTTGATACTATCTGTCATGATCGCGGATGAGAGACCCTGAGGAACATTATTTTGCATCCGTATCGCTTCATCAATATCTTTATATGACATCACATACAGGATCGGTGCAAATGTTTCTGATTGCACAATCTGCATATCATTTCTGACTTCCGCGATACATGGAAGTACATAGCATCCGCTTGAATATTTTTTTCCTTTCAATACACCACCCTGCACTAACATTTTACCACCCTGATTTTTGATGGCTTCCAATGCTTTCTGATAATGAAATACAGCCTGCAAATCAATCAGTGGACCCATGTGGACATGTGGATCCAAAGGATTTCCGATGACAATTTGTTTGTATGCTTTTATTAATCCTGAAGTCACTTTTTCAAAAATGGACTGATGTATAATTAGTCTTCGCGTCGATGTACAGCGTTGACCTGCTGTACCTACCGCACCAAATACTGCACCGGTGAGAATGATGTTGAGATCTGCATTTGGCGTGACGATGATGGCATTATTGCCACCCAGTTCAAGCAATGATCTGCCTAATCTTTCAGCAACTGCACTCCCTACTATTTTACCCATGCGTGTACTACCTGTAGCAGATATAAGCGGAACACGAGGATCCTTGGTCATAAACTCTCCGACACGATAATCGCCGTTGATCATGTTTACGATTCCTTCAGGAAGATTATTTGCTTTGAGCACATCCTGAAATATATTCATGCAGGCTACTCCACAGAGAGAAGTTTTTTCAGAAGGCTTCCAGACGATGACATCTCCACATACCAGGGCTAACATCGCATTCCATGACCATACAGCAACAGGAAAATTAAAAGCGGAAACAACGCCTACAATGCCCAGCGGATGCCATTGTTCATACATGCGATGCATGTTGCGCTCGGAGTGCATCGTCAGTCCATACAATTGTCTTGACAATCCCACGGCGAAATCGCAGATATCAATCATCTCTTGTACCTCTCCCCATCCTTCCTGAAGGCTTTTGCCCATCTCGTATGAGACAAGCCTTCCCAATGAATCTTTATTGCGACGCAAAGCTTCACCATATTGACGAACGATCTCGCCCCGTTTTGGAGCAGGCATCATTCTCCACGATTCGAATGCTTTGGTTGCTGCTTTAATTACTTTCTCATATTCCTTCGGTGTCGTCGTGCTGACAGCCCCAATCAGATTACCATCGACAGGTGATTGGGATGGTTGAAAACTTTTTGAAGTTGATGATTTCTGACCTGTGGAGGTACCGTTGTTGAATTTCTTAATATTTAGCTTACTTAGAAATCTGGTGTCTATAGCCATGTCCCTGATTATTTAAGGAGTGTACTGAATGGATAAAATGATATCATACCGAGAGCATGATGTTGAATGCAAAGATGGTCAATCCTCCCAAACTCTTTACATTGACACTGAAAGAAAAATAGCATGACGAAGGACAGACAAAACAAATCAATGCATCAGGCTAAGTAACCCATTATGAACAGGTTTGCCTTCTGAATATATGACGTACTGATATAGACCTGCCGGCCATCCTGAGGTTGAAACGCGCTGTGTATTTCCAGTGATTGATCCTTCTGCATATACTTCACGTCCCAGTGTACTGTATACCGAGATTGCAGGCTTAGCTAATTGAGGGATCTGAATAGTAAAACTGTTATCAGCAGGATTCGGATAAACTGAAAAAGCAGATTCATCGACATGAGTCGTGGCGGTAGTTCCTTCTTTTATCGTGGTCACTTTGAAATCATCAAAATATAAACCGTCCTTAAATCCAAAACCATCAGATACTAAAAGAAAACGTAATTGGATCGTTTGTCCGAGATACGCTTCAAGATCTGTAGTTTCCAGAACCCATTGCAATTGTCTGCCATCATATAATGGCTGCTCATATAATTGAAATATTGAACCCAGCTTAGATCTCTCACCGCATAAGTTTTGCCAGTTCTGTCCATCAGTACTGACCTGGAAAACAACATAATCATATTCATCTTCAATATCCCAGCGTGCCCAGAACTGTACATAAGCAGAAGTGACATCCTGAAGATCGATTTGCTGATTAAGGACTATGGCTTCATTCACATTTGGTCCATACAATCCATTGGGACTATCTGTGATGGACATCGGTGGTGATTTGAACTGTTCTGATGTAGTTCCCCAATCCTCGCCCTGACTCGTATTCCAGTTGGACATATCGCCCTGATCTTCGACAAGAGTGAAAAAATCTGCACGCACTTTTGTCAGTGTATCACGGAATGTATATTCTCCCTGCTGACAAAGTATTTCAATTTTTGCAGCTTCTCCATATTGTATCGCGGGAGCGACTGTGAATTGCAGATCCTTTTGATAAGGTTCAAATTTTTGCAAGTCAAGTGTAAATGAAGATGGTACTTGTGTAATGTATGGGCTCAAAGATTTAAAAGAAATCGTCACGGTTCCATCAAGCAGGCCGTACCGGTTGAATTCAAGATTTAAAGGATTGACACCTGCCCCGATAAACTTAGGTGTCTCATCTGTAATGGATACAAGTGAATTGACAAGCCGTGCAGAAAGCAGATTCATTTTCAACGTAGACTTGCATAGCGGAATGATCCTTTCCTTTTTTGGATAGAACCCATCTTCATCATCTCCCACTTCAGGTGTCATGGAATACATTCCTAATTCACCATACATCCAGTCATCCGAGTCCCCATTGCTGACATATCCTACAGTTTGTAAGCCTCTTCCGTATACAAACTTGTTTTGCTGGGTGAGCAATTCGCCATAATGATCGAATATGGTGGAGTCAATCGTATTGAGGTCTTCATATCCCCATGGTGTCACGAGGAGATTGCCATAGGAATGATAGTTGAGCGCTATTTTAAAATCATGCGTATTGCAGAAATACTGGATTGCTTTTGTCTCCGGTTCAGAAAATGCTGATGGCCCTCTGTATGTGGGACTACCTTCATTATTTGAAGAACCTTCATTGTCATATCCCCATCTGTAGCCAAAATTCCTGTTCAGATCTACACCATCAAACTCGGGATTAAAAATTCCATCGCCATCATTATCGCGCATGTTTTTGCGAAGATTGCGTGTGAATATATCCTGTGCCTGATCATATCCGGCGATGTTATAATTGAGTCCATCAGGATTCACCACCGGAACAAAATACAACTCCGTGTGATCGACTATTTGTTTTACGGCCGGGTCCTTGTCATAATTTTCGAGCAGATACCACATGTAATAAATATTCTCACTTATGCTGATCAATTCACGGGCGTGTGTAAGGCCTGTATATAGTATTTGAGGTTCATTTTCATCAATATCAGGATTGTCAGAAATCTTAACCCAGTAAATGCTGTTATTGCCCCATGTTTTAAAATTTCCAATAGGCTTGCGTATGGAGATGAGGTTAGGATAATAAAATTGCATGATGTCGAGATTATCTATGACATCTGACAAAGAGAAAAACCCTCCTGCTTTTCCCATTTCAAAATTTTTCGGTACTACGCTATTGTAGAGATCGTCCTGACAATTGAGAAGCTGAGTCCGTGTTGAATTGTGATCCTGATGGCGGTAAAGCGAAATGTCCGGAATATCGATTTTATACTGGATACCTAACCGGTCAAGACGAGACAGTTCATATCCTTCCATTTCTGTGGTAAAAGAAACACCCAGTTTTCCATGGCCATGGGTCAGATCAATGCCTGCTTTGGAAAGGTCCCCGCTTGTCTGCTGATCATTGATGGGAAAGGTGACGCGCGACAGAATGCTTTGACCCTCAATGGCTTGCGTAAAACAAAGTGATAACAGTAGAATGTAGAATCTTGATATGGACATAGGAGCAAAAAATCAGGGGGTATAAAACGATTGCAAAGTTAGAAATATACTGTTACCGTCATGGCCCTTCGCACAGGATCATCTACAGGCTGGAACAAATCTACTATTTAATTAACACATTATGTTATTATTTAATGTGTAATCTATTTGTTTTTGGAAATTTTCTGCGCTGTCGGGAGGAATAAAAGGATGGGAAGTCTTGCTGCGGTTTTTCATCCTTAATGACTACAAAATCGTGCCATTTTACGCGTAAAAATGGCTAAGGTTTTACCTGAACTATACCACTGGAGATGAGCAAGCTTCCAGGTGCATTGTAAAACGCCGGTGCTGAATTGGTGATAAGGGTAACCTGGTTGCAGGAAAGTACACCTTGGTTATAAATCCCGCTGCCTGTCTGGAGGGGAATCGTTCCACCATTGGCCATTCCTCCTTGTATTGTTATTCCATCCAGCAAATCATTTCCACCCGTTGAAATAGTAATGACATGATATAAATTATCATTTGCATTATTTGATGTTCCTATATCCCCACTCAACAAAGTAGGATACATACCATAGATGCGCTGATTGATATTCGTTTCGTTTCCGAGAAATCCACCATAGACGCTAATACCATTCGAGATGGTAAATCCTGAATTTCGGCCCACATCAACATAAGGCGAGTACGTTCCTCCGGCTACCCATATCTGTGTTATCGCCGGACAATGTGCAGCTCGATCCAATGCCTGTTCGAAAGATCTGTATGCATCTGTCCATGATGATCCATTCTGAATCCCTGCGGCATTTTTATTTACATAAAGGATTCCATTTTCAACACAGACATTGTCATACGTTATGATCAGCTCTGCTGCTTTGAGAGGATCTCCATCATAACTCCATGATTCCCTCAAGCCTGAACCTTTCATGAGCAGCACCAGATCATTACCTGTCTTCCACGATGTTTGGTCTACAATGTTTTGAACAAGGTGTCGTATGTCAGGCGAAGTATATTCCTGGTTCGTCAATGTCCAACCCGAAGGCTGCCATTGTACTACCTGATTTGATCGTGGCCTGAGTGTAATATTGTATTTACTGGTTGTGAATGTTGATGCATCAGCAGAAAGTTCTCCCCGAAGTATCCATTGAGCTGATGATGATGATGTATCAAGTGAAGTCCATTTTATCACTGCATCTTTTATATAGCTTCCCAGCGGAATGGTTATGTTTTTAAAACGCCAGCCAATAGTTTGTTGTCCGTCTTTTTCTGTCATCGCGATGATCTCACGTACAGGATTGACAGAACCATTATCCTGATGTTCTTCAGCATCATCACCCGAACTACTTATTCTCCTGGATAGTTGTCCTGCCTTTTTTGTCACTTGCGAAGTGATCCACCATTCTGACAATGCTGGTGTAGACCATTCTGCATAATATCCATTTTCATAAGGTTGAATATCTGTTGAATCCAATGGATACGTCAATACCTGCGTTGATATATTATTGCTGAATAGTCCATCCTGATTCGGACCTGAATAGCGAAGTGCTGTGACGTCAAAACCATCTCTTGCGACTATACATTGACCACATCCGTTTGCGTTGATGAGATTATTCGCTTCTGTTGCAGTAAAATAACCTCTCAATTTTATATTACCATTTACGGGCAATGAACTGGTGACTACCCAATTGCGCGACATGAGATATAAACTGTCTGTGAGTAAAAATCCCTGATTGGATTTGAATAAACTGAGCGTGACATTTCCCAAATCCTGGCCTTCAGGATTGATGCTTAAAATTCTTTGTCCGGACTGATCAAAATGAATCCAGTTATTTCCGGATACAGGTTGTGTCAATTGCAAAGCAACTCCATCATAAATCTGCACCCGATCATAAATGTTGATCTGATCAATACCAAGGCCTTCTAATTCAACTCCCACATCACTTTGCATTACCCAGCGAAATTGTACAACTGTATTCGTTACAGGAATCTGTATTCCGGTGGTGACCCATCGGGATTGTGATCCGTTCCAGCGATTAGAAGCATTATTATACCAGTTCGTACCATTTCCCTGCGCACCTAATTTTATCCAGGCTGTACTTCCGCCTAGCCTGTATTCGACCCATGTATAATCATACCCTGCTTCTAGTTGATATTGAAAAGCAAAAGACAAATAAGGTTGTAGTAATCCGGCAAGATCGAAGCAAGGAGAATAGAGATAAGAAACCTCATCTGCATTATAAGTCCCGGCTAAATTTGTTGTCCAGATCTTTTGCCCTTCGGCGGCATGAGAAATTATTTCTTTGCCTGGAGTACCTGTCATCCATGATGAATTTATACCTCCTGCTATCCATCCATCAGGTCCAGTTTCAAAACCTTCCCGATATGGAAATGAAGTGACGAGCACCGAATTGACAATTGGAATTCGCAAAGTATCATTTTGATGAAAATCATCCTGTGGACTATTTACCCATGCTACAAGA
>JBDUAU010000529.1:0-2975 GCA_040004485.1 Saprospiraceae bacterium | reverse complement strand
CTAATCTTTGTTTATAGCTTATTTTTGACGCTTATGTACATTGCCATTGTCCTCTTCGCACTCATTACGTATATCGTCTTTTATAAGGCTGGAATTCAGTTTTATCGCGTTTATCAGAACATCCACTTGGGTAAACCTGAGAAAATAGGAGGAAATTCAGCAAAACGATGGAAGAATGTTCTGCTGATCGCATTGGGCCAACAAAAAATGTTCAAAAAACCAATTCCTGCGTTCCTTCATTTGTTTATCTACACCGCATTTCTATTAACTCAGATTGAGCTACTTGAAATCTTAGTAGACGGATTTTTTGGAGTACATCGATTTTTTGCACATTATCTGGGTAGCTTTTACACATTCATCATAGGCATGATTGAAGTATTGTCTGCCCTTGCCCTGGTCGCCACAATATGTTTTCTGGTCAGAAGAAATATTCTGAGAGTGAAGCGATTCTGGAAAGCTGAAATGACCATCTGGCCAAGATTGGATGCTAACATCATTCTGCTCGCAGAACTTACATTGATCTTTGCTATTCTTGCCATGAATTCTGCTGATTCAGTTTTACAAAATATTGATCCGGAACATTATCATTCGACAGGAAAACTTCCGATCAGTAGTTGGTTAGGCCCTGCATTGATGAGTCACTGGTCTCATGATTGGCTTGCCTGGGTAGAAAGAATCGGATGGTGGTTGCATGTGCTGGTCGTGTATGGATTCATAGTCTATCTTCCTTATAGCAAGCATCTTCACATTTTTCTTGCTTTTCCAAATGCATGGTTCTCCCGCCTAAGGTCAAGAGGACAGATGTCAGATATGCCGGAGATTACACATGAAGTCAGATCGATGTTAGGTCTTCCACAAGATGAAACTCTGACTGTATCTGGTGAGGCTTCAACAGAGTTTGGTGCAAAGGATGTAAGCCAATTGTCATGGAAAAATATCTTAGATGCCTTCACATGTACTGAATGCGGCCGATGCACTGCAGTCTGTCCTGCGAATCTTACCGGGAAAAAACTGTCGCCTCGAAAGATAATGATGGATATCAGAGACAGAACAGAAGAATTAAGCTCCAAACTTCATTCAGGGGATAAAAAATATATCAATAAAGAAAAACAGAATGAAAATGCAATACTCGATGCATCAAACTTTGATGATGGACGTTCGCTTTTTGATCTGATCGCACCTGAAGAAATATTTGCTTGCACAGCATGTAACGCATGTGTTGAAGCATGTCCTATACTTATAGATCCATTAGAACCTATCTTGCAAATGAGACGTTATCAGATACTGATGGAATCTAAGGGACCGGCTGAATGGTTGCCCATGTTTAATGCGCTTGAGAGTGGGGGAGCAGTGTGGCAAGTGCCTGACAGTAGAAGCCACTGGACTGAATTAGTAAACACTAAATAAATTTGATCAGAATAAAAGTAAATATAGAAGCGAAAGGAACCCCGGGGTTTTCGAAATGAAATAAAGAAACACAGGGGAATGGGGTTGCGCCGCAAAGAAAATCGAAGATGAAAGACGAGAATATCCAAGTACGTACGATGAGCCAACTGGCTACTGAAGGAAAGATGCCTGAGTATCTTTTTTGGGTAGGCTGTGCAGGCAGTTATGATGCAAGAGCACAAAAGGTGAGTATGACATTAGTAAAAATATTGAATGCTGCAGGTATCGATTTTGCTATCCTTGGCGATGAAGAAGTATGCACAGGTGATCCCGCAAGAAGAGCTGGAAATGAATTTTTATTTCAAATGCTTGCTCATCAAAACATTGGCACTCTCACTCAGTATGGTATCACTAAAATCGTTGCTACTTGTCCTCATTGTTTCAATACACTTCAAAATGAGTATCCTGTTTTCGGAGGTCATTACGAAGTCATACACCACACCCAACTGATTGACCAATTACTAAAAGAAGGAAAGATCAAATTAAAAAATGATGATCAGCATTCATCTGTTACTTACCATGACTCCTGTTACATGGGCAGAGTAAATGGTGTCTATGAAGTTCCCAGAAACGTTTTAGCAGCTCTGCAAATTGAAATAAAAGAAATGCCCCGACATGCTTCCAATGGACTCTGTTGCGGTGCAGGAGGTGCACAGATGTTCAAAGAAGATGAGCCCGGTGATAAAAGAATAAATACAGAGCGAATTGAAGAAGCCTTGAAGACAGGTACAAAAGCCGTTGTAGCCAATTGTCCTTTTTGTCTGACCATGCTCTCAGATGGCGTCAAGGAAAAAGACAAACAAAATGATTTCATGGTCTACGATCTTTCCGAACTTGTTTTACAGCGTATGGATACATCCGATCAATAGTGGGACGATGGCTGTTGTAGGAGATAGTCGTTGCTGGAGTTTTCTCCTACAACCTGAGTATACAATTAACCGTTTAACTTATTTACCTGTTAACCTTTTTTTACACCATGAGAAACTTGCTCGCTTTTCCCGATGAATCAAGAGTCTGGATATACCAGGCGGATCGTCTTTTTGACGATGCAGATATTGTGTCTGCCAATCAGGATATTGAAGAATTCTGCAGCCAATGGACGAGCCACAATAAGGAATTGAGGGCGATAGGTGGCATCATGCATGATCTGTTTGTAGTTCTTGTCGTCGATGAGACAAAAGCATCCACCAGCGGGTGTTCGATCGACAAATCAGTCTCATTCGTCAAATACATGGAACAAAAGTATAAGCGAAGGCTGTTAGACAGAGATCAGATCGCCTATCTTGATGAACAGGGGCACATTCATACCATTTCATTACAGAAATTAAAGGATGCTGTGCAGCAAGGAGAATTAGAAATGAATACAAAAGTTTTTAATAACCTTGTTGCTAACCGCAAAGATTATATAGGCGGTTGGGTCACACCTCTGGGTGAGTCATGGATGAAAAAATTTGCCTGAGTTAACCTGAAATAGAAACACATGTTTGGAAAAGTAAAAAGATGGCTTGGTATTGAAGGGGTGAAAGTTG
>JBDUAU010000058.1:0-2976 GCA_040004485.1 Saprospiraceae bacterium | reverse complement strand
GATACCGTATTTCAAATCGCCTCGACACTCCTTTGAATCCGGGCAATGCATCTCTCAATTTATTTCCATCCGCACCTATCTCAAGCGCCATCGCACAAGCAGCGGTTGCATTTAATACATTGTGTCTGCCCGGCATGAGTAAAGCCATATCATTTAGTTCTTTTTCAGGCGTTACTAATGTCCAGTGCCAGACTCCCTTTTCTACTTTCATGTCTGCTGCATGATAATCTCCTTTTTCCATTCCGAATGAAATCATGCGTACTCCCTTAGTATGCAATTCATCCATTACTTCTTTTCCAATCAATTTCTTCAGATCATGACGATAAATCAATTTGCCATTATTTTCAATCTGCATCAGAAACTGTCTATATCCATTTAGCATTTCTTCATATGTGCCATAGATGTCAAGATGATCCGGATCCATCGCTGTCAGCACTACCCACTTCGGATGAAGCCTGTGAAATGATCTGTCATATTCATCAGCTTCCACCACCATGAGATCAAGACTCTTTGAAATAAAATTTGAGTCATAATTCACTGCAATCCCTCCGAGCAATGCAGTATGTTTTATCCCTGTACTATCCAGCAGATAACTGATCATCGAAGAGGTTGTCGTTTTTCCATGCGTACCAGCCACTCCGATTGTATCTACTCCTTTCGTTGTCCATTCCAATGCCTCTGACCGCTTGACCATCGGAACATTGAATCGTGCAAAGTGTCCACGGATTCTGCTTTCTGGGGGTATCGCCGGTGTATAAATTACGAGTTCAGGATGTCCTGTTATTTCCTCCGGATCATCTTCGTACTGAATCTCAGCTCCTTCGCGGATCAATGCATCCGTCACAGATGATGATTGCCTGTCATACCCACTCACTTTGATATCATTCAGAAGACACCATCGCGCTAATGCACTCATCCCGATACCTCCAATGCCCAGGAAGTAGATATGATTATATTCTTTCAGCTCCATCATGATGTTGTTCTATACTGAGCCAATTGAATAATGATGTCTGCAATATCATCTGCCGCATTTTGTTTTGCCAGCTTCATGATTTCAAATTCAAGCTTCTGTAACTCTTCCGGATGCTCGAGCAACCTGAGTGCTTCCGGAAATGCTTTTTGCGGAGCATCCCCATCTTTTATTAATACTGCTGCACCCATTTTCTCAAGTGATCTTGCATTGTGCGTCTGATGATCTTCTGCCACATATGGAGAAGGTACCAGGATCGCAGGTTTGCCCGTCAAAGCAAGCTCACTGATCGTAATCGCTCCTGCTCTTGCTATCACCACATCGGCTAAAGCATAAGCAAGATCCATTCGGTCAATAAACACTGTAGCTTTTACCTGACTCAACTTCGCTGAAGGTGCGTCCAAATATGTATCGGCGTAAAGCTTCCCAATCTGCCAAAGAACTTGTATATCATCACGACCTGCTACCAGGTCATACGAATTTCTTATTGTCTCATTGATTGTACGTGCCCCCAAACTTCCACCAAATGCAAGAATCGTTTTCTTCTTCGCATCAAGTCCAAAATATGCTGCTGCTTCCTCTCTTGAAATTTCTTTCGCCAGCTGACTTCGCATTGGGTTTCCTGTCAGTCGTATTTTTTCCGCAGGGAAATATTCTTCCATCCCGGGATAAGCCACACAAATCACTTTCGCTTTCGTAGCTAATATTTTATTAGTCACACCCGGATAACTATTCTGTTCCTGCAACACAGATGGAATTCCCATTCCTGCAGCGACTCTCACTAAAGGTCCTGAAGCATACCCCCCCACTCCAACTACAACATCAGGCTGAAATGATTTCACAATCGATCTGCATTTCAACATGCTGTGTACTACTTTCACCGGAAACAAAAGATTCGTGATGGTCAACTTTCGCTGAAGACCACTGATCCAGATTCCTTTGATCTTGTATCCTGCTATTGGCACTTTCTCCATTTCCATTCTTCCCATCGCACCTACAAACAATATGTCAATGAACGCATCACGTCTTTTCAACGCGTCGGCTATCGCTATAGCCGGATATATATGGCCTCCCGTTCCTCCACCACTAATGATGATCTTCATCGAGAGGTTTTATTGTAACTTTTCCAACATCATTTGCCGACTGCTCAATAAACCGACTTACACTCAGGATCATACCAAACGCTATACAAGTGATCAACATCGACGTTCCGCCTTTACTGACTAATGGCAATGTCAAACCTGTGACAGGGACAATATTGACTGACACTGCAATATTTGCAAAAGCCTGTATGACAATATTCAGACACAATCCCATCGCCAGCAATGCACCAAATGTCTTTGGACTTCTTGTGACCATCGATGTGCATTTTAAAAACAACAATAAGAACAGTACGATGATGATCAGTCCACCCAGCAGCCCATACTCTTCGCAAATAATAGCATAGATAAAATCCGCATACGAATACGGCAGGTAATTTCTTTGCGTACTCAATCCGGGACCTACACCAAACCATCCACCATCCGCAATCGCAATCTTCGCCTGTTGTATCTGATATCCTCCATCCGAATTTCCCAAAAATTCTGCTACCCGATTTGTCCACGTTGAAACCCGTATCGCATCCGGAAACACCATTCCTAAAAGAACCAGTCCTCCAAGAAACAATGCACCCAATCCCACCAACAGGAAAATATATTTCAAATGAACCCTGCCAATAAACATCAATGTCATACACGTCATGAATAACAAAAGCGCTGTACTCAGATTATTCGGTGCGATCAATCCACACACCACGATGATGGGCAGCATCAATGGAAGAAATGCACTTTTAAAATCTTTAATGACATCCTGCTTCATCGATATCGATCGTGCGATATACATGATGAGTGCAATAGCCGCAATATCCGAAGTCTGAAAGCTCAATCCGATCCCCGGGATTGATATCCATCTCCTCGCATCATTAATCTCCGGTCCAAATAACATCGTATACAATAACAATGGGATGG
>JBDUAU010000691.1:0-2981 GCA_040004485.1 Saprospiraceae bacterium | reverse complement strand
GGAGAAAATTAATTCGTACGGATTTTTTAAAGATCCTGATTCGGACCATATTATTTTCACTGGTGACAATATTATTTATCGTTTTGCGTCAGAGTTGCCGGCATCACATCAGGTCAAAGCACCTACGATTTCTGAAATTATTACACCCGGAAATAAAGTGCTGCATCATCCTGAAGGGAAATTAGTATTTGGTCCGGATGAGAATACCCTTCAGATAAAATTTCTTACACTCAATTTTGATGATCCCTTTAACCAATTGTTTGCTTATCGTCTGAAAGAAAACGAGCACACGGATTGGATACCGATAGATCAGCCTGAGTTAAATCTCACGCAAATCCCCCCTGGGCATTACAACCTTGAGATCAGTGTGAGTTCAAAAAATAATGAATGGCCGCCTGTGTACAAAGCTTATCCATTGTTCATAGAGTTTCCTTTCTATCGGCAATGGTGGTTTGTTATTCTGGCAATAGCTGCACTTGGATTAGGCGTCGGGCTTCTTGTGCGATATAGACTTAAGCGAATGCGTTTTATTTCAAATCTTGACCTGCAGGTCATTGAATATGAACTTAAGGCACTGCATGCCCAGATGAATCCGCATTTTGTCTTTAATTGTCTCAACAGCATCAAGGAATTGATCATGTCGAAAGACAACAAGAATGCGAATATCTATCTCAATAAATTTTCCTACTTGCTGCGCTCGACACTGGAGCAGTCTAAGCTTTCGTTTGTGCCTCTTTCGAACACCATTGATTATTTGAAAAATTATCTTGAAATGGAAAAGCTCCGGTTTACGCATTTCACGTATTCAATAGATGTGGAGAAGGGAATTGAAACAGATTCTATTGTCATGGCTCCGTTATTATTGCAACCGATAGTCGAGAATGCAATCTGGCATGGTCAGTCGGAGGAATCGGATATCAATCAATTGTGTATTCGGTTTTATGTTTGTGGCGATGATCTGGTGTGTGAGGTTGAGGACAATGGAGTAGGGATTAATGCAGTCAGATCTGCACACGCATCTGCGATACATTTATCTTCCGCTTTAGAAAATATAAGAAAGCGCATTGAATTACTTAATCGTAAACATGATATTCATTACAAATTGAGTATCATTGATAAATCTGAAATCAATAAAGGACACGGTACGATGGTGAGGTTGTCATTCAATCATAAACATTATGAGTCTGATTAAGGTCGTTCTGGTCGATGATGAGCCGAGAGGTTTGAAAGTACTGCAATTGCTCACATCAGGATATGCTGACCAGGTCACTGTTGTGGCAGCATGCACAGATCCCCATATAGCCATACAAAAGATCAATGAATTGTCACCTGATCTGATCATCATGGATATACAGATGCCAAAGCTGACCGCATTTGATGTATTATCGGCATTGCATAATCCACAGGTTGAAGTCATTTTTGCAACAGCTTACAATGCTTACGCTTTGCGGGCATTTCAGTACAGTGCTGTGGATTATCTATTGAAACCTATTGATGAAGAGCATTTTCAGCGGGCAATGGAAAAAGCTATTGAGCGTATACGTCAAAAAAATGCAAATAACCATTTTGAGACGTTGCTCTACAATATTCAGAAGGTCAGGAATAGTGAGGACATGAAGATCTGTATTCCGGATTCAAAGGGATTTAAAGTCATTCGGGTTTCGGATATTTTATACTGCGAAGCGGATAGTTGTTATACGATCATTCATTTCCACAAACAATCCAGTCTTTTATCTTCCAGGACATTGGCTGAATATGATGCGTTGCTTGATCCGGATCATTTTTTCAGGATACATCGTTCATACATTGTCAACATTCATCACATCAAAGAATACCGTAAAGGGGAAGGAGGTGCTGTGGTGATGGAAGATGATAAGATATTGGAAGTAAGCAGGAGGAAGAAGGAAGAGTTTGTGGAGAAGATGAAAGGGCTGTATGGACATTAAAAAAGGCGGAAGGGGCAGAAGAGGCGGAAAAGGCAGAAGAGGAGAAGAGGCAGAATGGGCGGAAAGGGGAGAAGTATGAAATCAGTTTCTCAATTCATAATTTTAGTCAAGGAGAAATTGAACAAAATATTTTCTTAAAGGATCTGCGTCCTTTTTTTTTATTTGATTAATTATTCCAGAGTGTCCTGATAAAATTTGCATTTTTAAAAAATTCTACTCCATCTATTTTTGTACTTCCTGAAAAGCCCCAGAGATACCCTATTTCCTTACAATTGATATCGAGGACATCCGCTCCGGCGTCAGGTGAACATAAATTAGTGGCGATTACAAAAACAGTTCTATGTTGAAATTTGTATTCACCGATGCTGGAATTGGAGCATGCAAAGTCTTTAGCGCTTTCTATTATGGTTTGGATGCATGGCGTAATACCAGTTACCTCATCTTTGCTGCAACTAAAAAGGAAAAGAATAAGTAATCCGGGAATTAAGAATTGTAAAAGTTTCAGTTTTTTCATTCAGTAAATAAAATTAAGAATAATTCTCTGATTAACACTAGTCGTTTTAGCTTCGCGTTTGCAGAGTTGGGGCAATAGTGTTGAACAAAGCATGCGTCGCACTGAGCGGAGTCGATGTGTCGAAGTACAACGACCGGGATTCGCATTTGTCGTTTCGGCTCCGCATGTCGTTTCAGCTCCGCATGTCGTTTCGGCTTCGCATGTCGTTTCGGTTCCGCATGTCGTTTCGGCTTCGCTCAACGACCGGGATTAACATGGACGACAGATCTTTTTTAATTTTCCATTTTCGAAGATATCAGCCTGTTTCATCATCTCGACTTCGCTCGATGATAAATAAAAAAATCGTTGAGTCGAAACGATATCATTAGGATATATCATTGGGTACTTGAAACAAAAAGAATCATTGTGTTCGATGATCCCGGTCGTTGTGCTTCGACATGCTTTTCTCAACCTTTTGCTATGGTTCGACTTGCTTTTACTCAGCCTCATGCTATGGTTCGACCTGCCTCACTCATCCTCGT
>JBDUAU010000153.1:0-2992 GCA_040004485.1 Saprospiraceae bacterium | reverse complement strand
TATTACTGTTGTAGTGCATGCGTCAAGGTTATACATTTCACCAAATGTTTGTTTGATGTAATCATCATCCTGTGCCCTGTCTGATAAAGTAGCAACGGAAAATAAATTCGGGTCTGGTAATCTGCGCATTCCTACAAACCCCCCTCCCCGGCCACTGAAACGTCGGCGGGTATTTCTTGTGTATTGATTTTTATATCCAGCGTCTGTGAGAAATCCAACTACATCATGATTTGGTGTGATAAAGCCTGCGGCCGGATACATTTCGTGGACGAGGCCACCGGGGAAACTGTCATATTCAAATGTTATATATCGTTGTGGTGATTGTGCAGGTCTGGCTGTCTCCTGCATTATATAGTACATTCCGGGCATGGATGGCTGGAATAACTCAACTGTCTTCTTTACGAGATTCGGATTCACGACCTGATAAGTTACGCTTGCAGACAGATTAGCATCAAACTCTTTCAGATATCCATCTCTTTGCAGGGTGATGCTCATTTCATCGCCGCTCCAGGTTTGACCTGTCCATTGGACAAGTGCGGTGGTGCTCATATCCAGATTAAATAACTGTAAGGTAAATTCTTCGGTATTAGATACTACTAACTGATTTCCATTGTATATATCAACATGAAAGCCCGCCTGCTGATCGCCTGCGACTTTGAGGGAAAGTTGTTGGCTGGTGGCTGAAGAAAAAGAAAGAACTGTGAGGAGAGAAAGAAAGAAAACCGTTAGACTGGTTTTACGAAAGCACATTTGCAGGAATTGAGATACAAAGCTAAAAAGAAAAGCTGGCAGGAACTTTTTTCTGCCAGCTTCAAAAAATAGTCATGACAATTAATAATCTACATTAAACAAACATAATATTATGATCAGTTAATAACTAAGATTCAACCTGTAGAAAAGTCCTGAGGGTGTTTGCAATTTGCATCGCTTGGCATCTTTCCTTTCTACAGCGTTAAGGTTCGTAAATATAGGGGGGTGTTCGGGTGAGAAATCTCACCAAAAGTGGTTAGATTTTAAAATATTTTTTAGAAAAACGGGGATATTCGGCTGAATTTGGACTTTTCAAAGGGTTTTCCAAATAAAACCACTTTGGTACGACACCAGTATTAAGTCCCTCGTAATTTTTAAAACCAAAATATACATGTATTCTTATTCCAACCTCCCAGCAAGAGCCATCGACGGCTCAGCCTCTGAATTACACGCTGATTACCATTGGTATGCCATTTACACCAAATCCAGGTTTGAAAAAAAGGTTCACCGGGATTTGCAGCAATCAAAATTTCAGGTCTTTCTGCCCCTGGTCAAAGAAATTAAAAAATGGAGTGACCGCATCAAAACGGTGAGTGTGCCCTTGCTACCCAGTAATAAAAAAAAGCTTCTTAATCAGAAGCTTACAAAAGCATGTCAATCATTTTTATAAGTACGGACAGGCTGTGACCTGTCCGTACTTATAAAAATGATTGCTTTATCGTACCACTATATTATAGTATACATCCGGAACAATACCCGTGGCGAGAATTTCGGCATGTGTATGAAGGGTGTGCCTGCCGGGAGAAAGATTCTCAATCACGATCCAGTATCCGTCAGAAACTCCAACCTGAAGTTGACCGGTCACAACCTGTCCTATACATCCTGCAAGATCTTTGTTGCCTTTGAAATAGAAGAGGTCGGTAGCCACACGATTGTTGGATTCGATCCTGATCGGTCTGCCATCTAGGACTACCTTCATGTTTGTGGCCAGGTTGATGTACTTAGCGGCCTCTGCTTTCAAAAATTGTTCTACGGTTTGACCCGGTCTTGGATTTTGATCTGTATTGGCAGAGGGATATTCTTTGAGCACATTGATGATGGGAACAAGCAGTGCTTTGGCTCTTGATACTTCGATCGTCCTGACAGCAATACCACTTGTCACGCCGGTAAGGAATACAACCGGGCTGGCCTGATTGACCGTGATCGACAAAGATTGCAGGTTCAAAGGATTGTGTGCACAGTCGTAAGACATCACCGTTTTCCACCATTCTGCTGACCATTGTTGATTGGTTTTTCCGAATAATAATTTTTGATCTGGATAGAGTGTACCCAAGCCATCTGTTTTATCCGGTACGCTCCAGGCTGAATGATCGACGGGTACAATACCGTCTATATCCGTATCCTGGCAGGAAGTGATCATCATAAGGGTAGTAGCTGCTATGATGATGGTGTAGAGAGAATTCTTTTTCATGATTGATTAATTTATGATGTTGTGCCTACTCTGATCCGGGATTTTCGGCTTGCTCCCTGAATCTAAAAGTTTTGTCAAAAGTTGTCCTCAATCAGATTCACAAATTGATACCTGGAACCTTAAAATATTAGCATCACATGATGAAAAATAATTGGCAAAATGATTTTGAATGATTCAATAAAAAAAGCTGATCACCTCAGGTAAAGTGATCAGCAAGACACATTAAAAAATGGGGTGGGCTTATATGTATGGATGTGATTGAAATCCTGATGAGAACTAATTAATTGCAGGTGTCTGCACTTTTTATTTCCGCAATACTTTCCGGATACTTGTATGCACCATTCGAACACGTAACTCCCTTTTTATCTGTTTCAAGTTTAGTGGCCGAAAAATAACATCCTACTTTTTTTGAACAGGAAGACAATGTCAGGCTTAACAGAAGTAATGTAAAAAATGCAGTTGAGTGAATTGATATCTTTTTCATGATTTGGAATATTGAGAATTGAATACTTACTCTGTTATGGATTTTCAGCAATCTCCATTGTTAAAAAAATCTGCAGGATTATTTTCCTGAAAACCCTGACTGGACACTAAAGACAAAGCTTCCGGGAACATTCATAAGCTGAAGTGATTGGCCGTTGACATACCTATCCTGGCAGATCGGGTTCAGGGTGGCCTGGTATTCGACTCCCAGTAGTACGCGGTGGAAAGCATATCTTATTCCTGCCTGCCAGCCCAATTTAATGGAGTTCTTCTCCTGGCTGAATCCTT
>JBDUAU010000232.1:0-10073 GCA_040004485.1 Saprospiraceae bacterium | reverse complement strand
TTTTTTTTTTTGGATGATGTATTTTGTATGAAATTTTCACTTGATCTCCCGATCTTTATCTGAATATAAAATAAAACGTAAGTCGTGGTACGATGTCAGCTTCTCTTTTCACAAGTAAAGCTGTTTCAGCTTTCGCTTTATAGCTGTTGATCCAGATGTTTGGCATCAGGTGCACATTTCTATGCGGCATAAAATCAAGACCTGCAGTGAAGAATTGTTCATCGTATTGTTTGTTCATAGCACCTGCATTATAGGAGGCTAATATGTCCTTATCACGATAACTGTTATCCGGATTATATGAATCATACCTGACAAACGCATTTAATTTATCCTTGATGATGCGACCTCTTGCAAATATTGAGTAGCCAAAAGGGGTGACATTTGTCCCGTCACTTTTTATTTTATTTTGTGTGCCTGAAAACAATTCCATTCCGATAGTGACAGGATCAGTCTGATAAGCAGCGAATCCTCTTATATTTGATACAAATTGATCATTATGCCCTGTCTGATAATCTGCGTACAAATCAAGGATAATCTTCCGATCAAATAAATAACCATACACTTCCCCTGCATAAACTTTATGTTTTCCGGTTTGCGTAAGTTCTTCTGGTTTTGGACCTGTTCCGTTTGATATCATTACATTATATCCATATGTTCCTAAAGAGTCAAACCTCCCATACAAAGCCACTCCCATATCACTTGATGGTCTGATACCCCGCTGATCAAGTAATGTTTTTTCTATACTGCGATAACTCCATATTTTTTCAAACATTGACGCATAAGCAAGTGTGGGCATTTGACCAAAAACTAAATCCCCTCCCTTGTATATATTTTTCCATTTTATATTCAGGGCTTTGATAAATACAGAGCGTTCTCCTTTTGTCGTCAGAACCCCATCGCTTCCTTCTAAGATGGCTGTGGTCGAAAACGTAGGTGAAATATTGTAATCATATCCCAGATATATTCTGCGGAATGAAAAGGAATAAACTTTTTTTGAAATTGATGAATATTCGGCCCTGCTCGCCCAGGTTGCTGTATCCCCTCCTGTCTTTATAAAAAAATCGCCAAATGCATATCCCCAGATTTTTCCGGATGGTTTGAATTCCTGCTGCGATGACTGCCCGAAGATCTGACCAGTACCCGGTATCATCAGAAGTATAAAAGCTAAAATTGCCAATGACCTTCTTTTGTAAAAAATATTCATGCTTTCTGTTTTAATTAATTGCAAAAATAGATCGCTTATTTTAACAATTTCTTTTCGACAGGAGCATTAAAGGTGGCTTCATGACATCATCTATTCCTTTAGAACGATGACGATCATGGATTTTACGTTTGTTTTACATGAAGAGGAGATTCCACTTCGGTAGAAAGTGGACTGGTAACATGAACCGGACAATTTGTTTACGATGATTTAACAGCAAAGAAACAGTCAAGGAATGGTAAAGCCATACTTTTGCACCATTAAAACTACAATCCGACCAATTCATAAACCTGATACCTACAAAGTTGTCATAACAGAGAAAATACCCGGATCTATTAACCTTCGCTTTGTAATGTCATATACCTGGTCTCCACTTTCCAATCTTCCAAAGGGTAACTACTTTCCACATCCAGCTCACTTGGAAGATTCACAAATGGATACAATATCCGGCGAACTACTTTCTGTATTATTTACCCACAACAATAATTAGACTTCAATTCTAAAATAGCAATGCAAAAAACGAACATGATGAATATTAAATTAATCCTTTTCCCAATTGCCCTGTTGATCCTTGCAGCATGTGGTACCAAACAAAACGCAGACTCCAAAGCAAATGGCGACAGCCTGTCTGGTTCGATCAATATTGATGGTTCGAGTACAGTATTTCCGATCACTGAAGCTGTAGCGGAAGAATTTCAAAAAATACAACCCGGAGTAAAAGTAGGTGTGGCGCTCTCAGGCACCGGCGGTGGTTTTAAGAAATTCGGTCGCGCCGAAACGGATATCAATGATGCTTCACGCCCTATCAAAGGCATGGAAGATAGTCTTGCAAAATCAAATAACGTTTCCTATGTGGAGATGCTTATTGCCTATGACGGCATGGCCGTTGTTGTAAATCCACAGAATACATGGTGCAAGGACATGACAGTGTCCGAATTGAAAAAACTATGGAATCCCGAAGCACAAGGCAAAATCATGAAATGGAATCAAATCCGTGCTGATTGGCCTAATGAAGAAATCCATCTGTTCGGTCCTGGTGTGGAAAGCGGCACGTATGATTATTTCACTGAAGTCATTGTCGGTAAAAGTCATTCAAGCCGGGGTGATTATACCGCCAGCGAAGATGATAATGTACTTGTACAGGGCGTCGCCTCAGATAAAAATGCCTTAGGCTTTTTCGGTATGGCGTATTTCGAAGAGAATCGCAGTAAACTGAAAGAGATCGGAATTGATGATGAAAATGATGAAAATGGTAAAGGACCTATACTCCCTTCAATTGAAACGGTAAAAAACAAATCCTATGCTCCGCTGGGTCGCCCGCTTTTTATCTATGTCAACAGTAAAGCAGGTCAACGAAAAGAAGTTCAGGAATTTATAAGATTCTACCTTACCCATTGTAATGAACTTACAAAAGAAGTCGGCTTTATTCCAATGACTGAAGAGGAAACTGCTGCCTCAAAAGCAAAATGGGAATCTTTCGTAAGCTCGCTTGCAACACCCCAATAGTTTAATTCATCTTTTTACCCAAGAACCCTGAACTTCTACACAATAGCTGGTTGCATATGGATAAAAGATGAAAGTAAAAGAAAAAGTCATTGAAGGAGTCTTACTTCTTTGTGCAATAGTCAGTATACTTACGACTGTCGGAATTCTCTGGGTATTGATCTCAGAGTCTTCCGTTTTTTTTAGCAAGGTACCCCTCACAAAATTTCTTTTTGATAGGCAATGGACTCCACTTTTTGATGACAAGCATTTCGGCATTTTGCCTCTTGTCGCGGGAACAATGCTTACTTCTTTCATCGCCATTGCTTTCGCCTTACCTCTCGGCTTATCTATCGCTGTATACCTGAATGAATATGCGCCCAAAAGTTTCCGAAAAACGATCAAGCCTATTTTGGAAATACTGGCAGCCATTCCTACTGTAGTGTATGGCTATTTTGCATTGATGGTCATTACACCATTCCTTCAAAATTTTTTTCCCCAGATGGGAGGCTTCAATGCGCTTTCTCCGGGTATCGTCATGGGCATCATGATTATACCCATGATATCGTCGCTGAGTGAAGATGCATTATATGCTGTACCTACCTCATTGCGTGAAGCCTCATATGGCATTGGGGCTACCCGACTTCAGACATCCTTCAAAGTACTTGTACCTGCCGCATCATCAGGTATCGTCGTTTCTGTCATTCTGGCCATATCGCGTGCCATAGGTGAAACGATGATTGTAGCGATTGCAGCAGGCCAGCAACCGCGTCTCACGCTGAATCCTTTTGTGCCTGTTGAGACCATTACCACCTATATTGTACAGGTGAGCTTAGGAGATGTCGTGCAGGGTTCGCTTGAATATCAAACCATTTTCGCAGCTGGTATTGCCCTCTTTGTTCTTACGTTTATATTGAACAATATTAGTTTTTATGTAAAGAAAAAATTCCAGGAAAAATATGAATAGCCGTATGGATATCAATACCATCAAGGACAGGATATTCCGTTACGTCGGCTTATGTTGCACCTTATTTGGCCTGGTGATGCTGGCTTTCTTTCTTTACAGCGTGCTGAAAGTTGGATTGCCCCGCCTGAGTGGACAATTTTTTTCTTCCCTGCCGTCCAGAAAACCGGAAGAAGCAGGTATCCTGATTCCATTGATCGGTACAATCTGGATCATGGTATTGACATCATTGATCTCTATTCCTATTGGTGTCGCGACTGGAATTTACCTTGAAGAATATGGCAAGAAAAATAGAATCGCTTCATTGATTGAAATCAATATCACCAATCTGGCTGGTGTTCCTTCCATCATATACGGTTTGCTTGCATTGGAAGTATTTGTGCGGATTTTGGGTTTGGGGAAAAGTCTTTTGTCCGGCAGTCTCACCCTGGCATTACTTATCCTTCCGATTATCATCGTAGCCACAAGGGAAGCATTGAAAGCAGTACCAAAAACAATACGCGAAGCTTCTTATGCACTGGGCGCTACGAAATGGCAGACTACATGGTTCCAGGTGCTCCCTGCTTCTTCAGGAGGCATCGTGACAGGTGTGATCCTTGCTATATCAAGGGCAATAGGTGAGACGGCGCCATTGATTGTGATCGGTGCTATGTTATATATCACTACAATTCCATCTACACCAATGGATGATTTCTCGGTTCTGCCGATTCAGATTTTCAACTGGCTTTCCCGTCCTCAAAAAGGATTTATAATCAATGCGACTGCGGCTATCGTTGTGCTGCTGGCCGTTACTTTTATATTGAACGGAATAGCGATTTACCTGCGAAATAGGTGGCAGAAAAAAGTAAAATGGTAAAGAATACTATGGCTGATAAATTATTGACCGAAAATGTAAATGTCTTTTATGATAAAACACATGTCATCAAAAACGTGAGTTTAACCATTAAGCCAAATACAGTTACAGCCTTCATCGGTCCTTCGGGTTGTGGCAAATCAACATTCCTTCGGCTCATCAACCGAATGAACGATTACATTGATGGTTTCAGAAAAACCGGCACAATACTCATTGATGGTGAAGATATATATGACCGGAAAGTGAGGGTTGAAGAATTGAGAAAGAAAGTCGGCATGGTCTTTCAGAAACCAAACCCTTTTCCAAAATCAATCTATGAAAATGTAATCTACGGTCTCAGGATTCAGGGAATAAATAAAAAATCAATTCTTGATGAAACTGTTGAGCGATCCCTGCGACGTGCTGCCATCTGGGATGAAGTAAAAGATAACCTCAGCAAATCGGCACTATCACTTTCCGGTGGACAACAACAACGCGTTTGTATTGCGCGAACGCTAGCCGTAGAGCCTTCAATCGTCTTAATGGATGAACCTGCTTCCGCATTGGATCCGATATCCACGGCTAAAATTGAGGAATTGATTTATGAACTTAAAACCCAATACACAATCATCATCGTGACCCACAATATGCAACAGGCGGGACGCGTGAGTGAAAAGGTAGCTTTCTTCTATCTCGGCGAATTGATTGAATTCTCTGATACAAAAGAAATTTTCATCAATCCCAAAAAGGAACTGACCCAAAACTACATCACCGGTCGATTCGGATAACAATCATACCTTACAATGTATATCGGGTATAATTCAGAAACAGAGAAATCAGAAATCATGACGCACTTAGATGAAGAATTAACATCATTGAAGTCCGAAATAACTGTAATGTGGCAAATGGTTATTTCGCAACTACGCAAGACGCGTGAGGCCCTACTCCATTTCGATAAGGACCTGGCCCGTGAAATCGTGATCACAGAAAAAAGAGTAAATGCTCAGGAACTCAAAATAGACCGGGACTGTGAAAATATTTTTGCTCTGTTTAATCCTGTAGCTGTCGATCTTCGAACTGTGCTGGCCATACTCAAGATCAACAACAACCTTGAACGTTCCGGAGATATCGCTGAAGGTATAGCCAAATATATCATATTCGCTGATCTACCCTTTGATGATGAACTGGTGAGTGCTACACAGATACTACGCATGTATGAAGAATCCAATGTCATCCTGGAAGATGTCCTGAAAGCATTTGAAACTGAAGACACTAAACTGGCCAGAAGTATTTTCAAAAGGGATGAACTGGTGGACGAGATTAATAATCAGGCAACGGCGATTGTGGCAGCTTATATCCGTAGTCATCCTGATAAAATCGAGCAGGGACTTTATATTATTTCCATGATCCGTAAACTGGAACGTATCGGTGACCATTGTAAAAATATAGCCGAAGAAATAATATTCAACATCGAAGCCAAAGTCCTAAAGCATAAAGGCAAAAAAAAGAAAGAAGAATAAATTATTGATGTGCTGGCTCCTCTTTAACCAAATGATGTGAAAACATTAAAAATAAAGAAAGACTTACTATAAAAAAATTTACCCCTTAAGAAATATAATAAACCATTATTTGCCTTTATTGAAATTAACCTTCATTATTAAACAGGCTACATTAGTCAACTGAAAAAATGGAACGCAGATCTTCATGATGATCATGATTTGTCATGATTTAATTTTCCCTTTCTACCCCTTCTGCCCCTTCTGCCCCTTCTGCCTCTTCTACCTTTTCTGCCCCTTCTGCCTTTTCTGCCCCTTCTGCCTTTTCTACCTTTTCTGCCTTTTCTACCTCATCTACCTCTTCTGCGTTTTCTACCTTTTCTGCCTTTTCTGCCTTTTCTGCCTTTTCTACCTTTTCTACCTTCTTAAAGTATCCACTGAAACAAATAATAAAATCCAAGAGCTCCAATAAATGTCACCGGCAATGTAAGTAGCCAGGCAATAGCTATTGTCATGATTGTACTCTTTTGAAGATTCTTCACTCCTCCCATTCCAACCATACTACCTGCGATACCCGAAGAAAGCACATGTGTAGTACTCACAGGCAATCCATAACCGCTACTCAATCCTATGGTAGCCGCAGCCACCAATTCGGCAATGGCACCCTGCGCATAGGTGAGATGTGTCTTTCCTATTTTCTCTCCTATGGTCACCACGATCCTCTTCCATCCGATCATTGTCCCGAATCCAAGAGAAAGTGATATTAAGAGAATAGCTTCGATGGGTGCATAATCAGTAAAATCTTTCAGCATAGAAAGTCCGTGTTTAAATTCTTTCTTTCGATCTGCATCCGGTAGAAATTCAGGATCATCCAACAATGGTTTCATTTTTTTCGAAAACGCCTGGATTGTTTTACGGACTATGACACGCTCTCCATTTTCTTTGCTTTTTAAAAGTGGAATGCTTTTCTCAAGTTCATCCAGCGAAGTCAAAGCCTCATGATGAGGATCAAATAAACCATCTACCCTGTATTCATTCGTTGCATTCCTCATGGTTGTGATGGCGGTTTCCATTTTCTCTAGCTTCAGTTCGGGATTCAACGCATAATATCCGGGCAACATTGCCAGCAAAACAATCATCATGATACCTACACCTTTCTGCCCATCATTATTACCATGAAAAAAACTGACCAACGTACATGTGGATAATAAAATGAAACGAATCCAGAGCGGAGGAGGCTGGTTATTATTCTGAGAAGGATCTTTATAAATCGCTTTGTTTTTGATAAATGTTCTGAATAAAAACAAAAGCAGTATGACTGCAGAAAATCCAAAAGCAGGTGATAGTAATAATGAAAGGCCGATTTCCTGCGCTTTGTGCCAGTTGACACCATGACCACCATGCACCCAAAAAAAGCCCATACCTGCACCCAGTATGGAACCAATCATAGTGTGCGAACTTGAACAAGGTATACCAAGGAACCAGGTCGCTATATTCCATGAAATTGCAGTAAGTAGCACCGCAAAAACAATGGTTATATTTTCGCTTTGCGACATGGTCATCATCTCTGCGACAGGTAGAAGATTCATAATGCTCATGGCCACAGCAATACCACCAAGCCAAACGCCGAGAAAATTCCAACTGCCAGACCAAATCACGGCAGCCAGTGGCTTTAGGGACTTTGTGTAGATAACTGTAGCCACGGCATTGGCCGTATCATGGAATCCATTGACAAATTCAAAAGCACAAACCCCTATAATCGCGAGAATTAAAAAAATAAGATGTGTGGTAGAAAGTTCAGCTAGCGCCTGTTGAAGCATAAGGAGGGTTGGTCTTTAAAAAGTTGCAGTCGCTGCAAATTATTAAGTTCTTTTAATACCAGAGCATTCAAATCCAAATCTTTATATATAAAATATTAGTATCTGAATTCCCTGCAAAGTTACCTCAACCTTTCATGTCTATCGATTCCTATATTCAAGATATTGTTAATTCGCCGTCTGTATCATGCCTTTTTGTTTACACTGAATTTACATTGATAAAGACTGCGGACAACAGACGATAGACTGCGGACAACAGACCACGGACAACAGACCACGGACAACAGACCGCTGAAATGGGTGTCTTTAAAAGATAGATATAATGTAAATAACCATCGGCGAAGGTTTTGATCCAGGGCCTGTGGTCTATCCACTGTAGACTATTGTCGCGGTCTGCTGTCATTGGTCTGTTGTCAATGGTCTGTTGTCCGTGGTCCATGGTCTTTACAGAAACTCCCGGTTAGCAGGATCATTGTACGTCTCCTCCCCTTCCCACTTCGCGATGACAGCTGAAGCAAGACAATTGCCGATCAGATTGACGCTGGTCCTGCCCATATCCATGAGTGCATCAATCCCTAGTATAAGGAATATAGGTTCGATAGGCAAACCAAATGATGTAGCCGTGGCCATGAGGATCACAAGTGAAGCTCTGGGCACGCCCGCAATTCCCTTTGTCGTAAGCATTAAAGTCAGAACAATAATGATCTGTTGTCCTATTGGCAAATGGATGCCTGCAGCTTGTGCTACGAATATAGTAGCCAGAGACAAATACAATGTGGATCCATCAAGATTGAAACTATATCCGGCAGGAAGTACAAAAGCAACAACTTTCCTTGGCACACCGAATCTTTCCATATTCTCCAAAGCTTTAGGAAGTGCAGCTTCAGAACTTGTAGTTGAAAACGCAATAGTTGCCGGTTCGATGACAGCATTGAAGAATTTTTTCAAAGGCAGCTTGATGACCAATGCAACAGGAAGAAAAACAAGCAGAATAAAAGCAAAGAGCGCAACATATAATGTGGCGAGCAATTGAAAAAGATTCCCCAAAATGCTGAATCCCATATGACCTACTGTATATGCGATTGCACATCCTACTGCAAATGGAGCGAAATACATGACTACGCCAGTGAATTTAAACATCACTTCTGTTAGGCTTTCGCAGAATTTCAACATGGTTTGTTTATGAGGTTCTTTCACCATGGCTAATCCTAAAGCAAAGAAAATACTGAACACTACAATTTGCAACACCTGTCCATCAGCTATTGATTTTGCAATATTCTCCGGAAAAATATGCAATATGGTTTCCTGCCATCCTGTTGGTGGAGGTATGTCAATTGTCTTCGTGTCATCATGAGGTGGCATGACAATACCTACCCCTGCTTTACTGATATTTATAGCCAACAATCCAATGAACAAGGCGATTGTAGTAGCTACTTCAAAATAAAGGATCGACTTCCATCCCATACGCCCTACTTGCTTAAGATTAGGATGCCCTGCGATGCCAACAACAAGTGTCCCAAAAATCAAGGGAGCAATGATCGTCTTGATAAGCTTAAGAAATATTTTACTCACCACACTGAGTTCAGTAGCCACTGCCGGAAAATCATAACCAAATTCTGCCCCAATCACCATGCTGAATAAAATCCATGTCGTCAGATTATTCCTCTTCCAAACTAAATAACCCAATCCAAGGATTGCAATCCATCGGAATATGGCAGTCATGACAGGGCCAATGGATATAATTTCCAAAGCAGAAATTGCTGCGATCAATACCGCTAAAATGACAATTCCATAAATAAAAAGTGGATTGCGATTGCCTGATGCCATATTCATTTAATAAAGGAGCATGATGTAAATGATTTGCTCAAGGTAATTAATATTAAGTGGTTAAAAAATTGTGAAATGGTTAAGTATTGAAATTGGTATCATAGAAAATTTTCGTGGGTTCGAGGTCAGAGACACTCGAACGTCGAATATTCAAACTCGTTATGGTT
This sequence comes from Saprospiraceae bacterium, assembly GCA_040004485.1. Lineage (GTDB taxonomy): Bacteria > Bacteroidota > Bacteroidia > Chitinophagales > Saprospiraceae > Opimibacter. The sequence continues at coordinate 287 of JBDUAU010000232.1, read as the reverse complement.
GCTGAGCTGTAGCACAAGGATGAGTCATGCAAGTCGAAGCACGCTACTCGTTATTTGTACTCGTTATTTGTACTCGTTATTCGTTACTCGTTATTCGTTACTCGTTATTCGTTATTTTTTTGGTTATTTCACCACCGATCCCGTCAACTCTACATCCGCATACTTCCACGCCTCTCTGAATTTTTCTGCAGTTTCTTTGGCTTTGTCCATTTGCTTGGAATCTTCATATGCTTGTCTCAATCCATTCAGGGCCCCGCCATTCTTTGGATAATGTTTTAGGTCTTCAA
>JBDUAU010000118.1:0-3003 GCA_040004485.1 Saprospiraceae bacterium | reverse complement strand
ACGAGTGATCATGTTTCTTCTCATCCGATACTTGTCTATCCAAATCCAACAAGTAAATCGATCACCATTAAACTCGATTATGATAAGCCATCACATTACACACTCTCCACTTTATTTGGGCAGGTAGTGATGGCTGGAAATTCGTATTCACCTACTTACGATTTAAATGTCGATGCATTGTCGTCAGGCATGTATGTGCTGAATGTCGGAGAGAAGAATTTCAAAATCATTAAGCAATAAAAAAAATGGCGACAGACATTCGCTTCGGCTACTTCGACCTGCTCACGCTTAACCTTGTGCTACAGCTCAGCAACCGTATCGCTCAGCGAACGTCTAAGATTATCGGTTGAAGATTTCGGCTATCGCTCAATCTTTGAGAAAATCATCATTGCAAAAGCTCATCGCGGCTCAGCAACCGTGTAGTCGAAACAAAACTCTAAGTTGAGCGAAGCCGAAACAACTTTGGTAATGCTTTGTCGGTCGCTGTGCTTCGACCAGCTTTAATCAACCATGTGCTCCAGCTCAGCAACCGCGAAAGCCGAAGCGAAACGACAATCTTTGAGGAAATCAACGTGATTATACTTTAAGGAGGATAGATTAAATAATATCGGACAAAAATGTCCGATATTCAATTATTTTGCTTATCTTTGCAGCGTAAAGAGTAAAATATGTTTTCAAAGGCCTGTGAATACGGCATCAAAGCCATCGTTTTTATTGCCGTTAAATCCCGGCAGGATGAAAGGGTGAGCCTGAATGATATTGCCTGGGCAATCGATTCCCCTGTCTCGTTTACGTCCAAAATTTTGCAGAAACTCGTCAAAAGCAATCTTCTTGATTCTGTAAAAGGATCTACCGGAGGATTTGAACTAAAAAAATCAAAGGCCGAAAAAATTAAACTCAGCCACGTTGTATCTGCCATTGACGGTGATTCAATTTATAAAGGCTGCGGTCTTGGTTTTCATGATTGTAACGAAAAAAAACCTTGTTCGCTTCATTATAAGTTTAAACTGGTCAGAGATGATCTGAGAACAATGCTGGAAAGTACATCCCTTCTTGATTTGTCAAATGATATCAATAACGGCATCACCTTTTTAAAACAAAACTAATATGCAAACACTTGTAAAACCGCAAATAAATATCCTCGAAACGGGGAAAGAATATAAAATCCTCAGGGTGACCGGCGCAAAGGGTTGTCAAATGCCTCCGCATATCAGTACCAAGGAAGCGATCATCATTGTATATGAAGGAGAGGCGCTCCTGAAACTGGGTAACAAAGAGATTCATTTAGTGGTGAATGAACCATTCATCATTCCCGCATTGGCATCTCATTCGCTTTTCATCACAGAAGACTTTGCTGCCCATGTGATCATGTCTGCGGATTCAGAAATAAAATTTATTAACAATTAATCATAAAAAAAATGGAAATCACAACATCACCCAGCATAGGCTCATTCGTAGCCAATGATTATCGTACAGCATCTGTTTTTCAAAAACATGGAATTGACTTCTGTTGCAAAGGAGGTAAATCCATTGACGAAGTCTGCGAGTCAAAAAAAATAAATCCTGATACATTACTTCGGGAATTAGCGGACGTCTCCAGGGAGCCCAACACGGGGAATGTAGATTTCAGATCATGGCCTTTGGATTTACTGGCTGACTATATTGAAAAGAAGCACCACCGGTATATCGAACAAACTACGCCTGTGCTCAGGCAGTTTCTCGACAAGTTATGCAAGGTTCATGGCAGTCATCATCCCGAATTATTTAGCATCACTGAAGAATTCAATACGTCTGCTGATGAGTTGATTGCCCATATGAAGAAGGAAGAAATGATCCTTTTTCCCTTTATCAGGAAAATGATGGCTGCTAAAATGAATAACGAACAATTCATCAGACCTGGATTTGGTACCGTGCAAAACCCGATTCATATGATGATGCATGAGCATGATGTAGAAGGTGAAAGATTCAGAATGATCTCTATCCTCAGTGATCAATACAATGCTCCTGCTGACGGTTGCACTACCTACAGGGTTGCGTTTGCATTATTGAAAGAATTTGAGGCTGATTTGCATCTGCACATCCATTTAGAAAATAATATTCTGTTTCCCGGTGCCATTGAGATGGAAAAGGAATTGGCCTGATAAGGCAAGTCAATTTACTGCAAAAACACATCTAAATCAGACGTATTTGCCCTTGAAATTACAGAACATAAAAGCAAAGGAATTGTTTTTTCTAGGTGTGCGATTTAAAGTGATTTTCCTGCTATAAAAAGTATTGAACAAATAGAAAGTCCGGTATGAAAAACGTAATGATTATTTCTAGTCTATTCCTGCTTGTCCTGATATTTGGTTGCGGTGGGGACCACAAAAATAATGCAACCCAGGAGAAAGTAACCTCAGATTCATTGCTACAAAAATCTTCTGCGGAAAAAGAAAGCGATGAAGAAAGTGCGGGAAAATTGGTACTAAATAATGGCCTGAAATGGCAAGCCAATCGCGAAACAACTGAAGGTATTCAAAACATGCAAAAGCGGGTTGATGAATATATAGCTAATGCAGGTGTCGACCACAAGTTGCTGAGTGAAAATCTGGAAAAAGAATTTTCAACCATTTTCGAAAAATGCACCATGACAGGTGAGGCACATACACAACTGCATAATTATTTGCTTCCATTGAGAGACAGAATTGGTCATTTGAAAGAAAAAGGTGATACTGAATCTGTCAAAAGTATTCAATCGTATCTGGCGGAGTACCTCAACTATTTTCAATAACCAATAACAGTAAGTACAACCTCTTGACGACTGCAGATAACAGAACATACTTTACACTGAAAGCCGCCAACGCACAGTTGATCGGCACCAGCCAAATGTATCAAAATGAAGCCTCCATGGATCTTGGTATTGAATCCGTAAAGACTAATGCACCAGCAGCGACTGTTCAAAAACCGAAGAAGAAATTTATTTCCCCGCCGCCCTTGTTATTGGTGATTACCTTAAATCTCAAA
>JBDUAU010000117.1:0-3005 GCA_040004485.1 Saprospiraceae bacterium | reverse complement strand
GGTAATCACCTGTATTCGGCTCTGTAATAAAAAAACCCATTTGCGTGCCTGTCCGTCTTGAATAAGCTTCCACATCCGGAATACGCGAAATAATTTTCTCTACTTCTATGAGCATTCTGTCCGTTTCTTCCAGGGAAGTACCGGGAGGAGAAGAATAATCAATGACAATACTACCTTCATCCATCTCCGGCAAAAAACCAGTTTGCAATCGGGGAAGTATAACATAAATACTCGCGGCCAAAAGAGCCATGATGATAAAACTGATATACGGCTTCGTGATAAAAAACCCAACCCATGGTTGATCGACTACCGGTTTCTTTCTTTCAACAATATTTTTTTGTTGTTCTTCATTTTTAATTTTCGGTTTATTCCTGCTCACCAATAAATAAATCACAGGCAGACAACTCCAGCTTACGAAAAAAGAACAAACGAGCGTAATGATCATCGTATCCGTCAGCACATTGAAATAAGCTCCTGCCACTCCGGTCATCAATATAAAAGGTAAAAAAATGACAATGGTACTCAGAGACGATCCGACCATGGCCGGTAATAAATAACGAATTGTCTTTTTTAAAAGATGTGGAGTGTCCTCCCCCGGATGATCATCATGTGTGCGATGTATTTGCTCCAGGACCACAATGGCATCATCAATGATTAAACCTACAGCAGCTGCAATAGCGCCGAGTGTCATGATATTGAAAGTTTGCCCGGTTGCATACAAGACAATCAGTGTAAGCAGCAACGTGACAGGGATCGTGATCAGCATCACCGTGCTCGCTTTCAACGAACGTAAAAAAAGAATCACCACCAGGATGGCCAAAGCCAGTCCGATCCACAAACTATCTGTTACACTTTTGATGGAGTCCTGTACAAAATCACTCTGGATATAGTAAGGCTGGATCGCTACACCTTTGGGTAATATTTTCCGCAGGTCCTCTACTTTTTTCTCCATTCTGTCAGACAGATCCACCAGGTTAGCATTGGGCTGTTTGACAACCGCGAGAAGGATGGCGGAATGTCCGTTGGCATTTAATTTTACGTATTCTTTTGCTTCCTGGATCTGAACATCGGCAATATCTTTCAGGATGACAATGCGTTTGCCATCGTTACGAATCACCAGGTTTTCAACTTCGCTTTTTGTATCGACCACGGCATCGGTTACGGTCAGATACATCTGACGATAATCAGATAGAAATCCATTTGATTTGATAAAATTTGTTTCATTGAGTGCTTTGACAATCGCTTCGGGCGTAATGCCCAGCGTACTCATTTTACTCTCATTGAGCGAAATCCAGTATTCTTTTGTTTTTCCGCCGATCACACGCACTTCACTCACACCATCTACCTGTGATAAAAAAGGTTTGATCGTGTACATCGCTAACATCTTTTCTTCGATCGGTGTCATGCCGGGCGCCTCAAGCGTGTAGCCGATGACAGGCAGAATAGATGGATTCATTCGTTCCACAGTGATCTGCAGATCCGGTGGAAGTGAATTTCTTATTTCATTGATTTTCGATTCAATGCGCTGCTGACTGATATCGATATTGGATTTCCAATCCATATATGCACTGATCTCACAACTGCCTCTGCTCGTCGTGCTCCGAATCATTTTTAAATCCGGTACTTGCTTGACAGCATTTTCAAGTTCACGCGTGACCGTGATCATCATTTTATTGACAGGTTGTGGACCTGCGTCGGCAATAATTTTTATTTTAGGAAAAGTGATTTCGGGAAAAAGTGATGTTTTCATTTTGCTGAACACGAAAACCCCACCAAGCAGTATGATGATGATGACAACGGTGACAGGATTTTTCTGCGAAACAAAAAAGTTCTTCATGTTGGTCTATTGATGCACCACAACCACTTTAGCGGTATCGGGTAATCCGTAATTTCCGGTCAGCAAAATTTGGTCGTTGAGCGAAAAAGCCGGAGATCGTATTTCAACCTGGCCTTCATTTTCCAAACCTTTTTCAATCCGGACTTTTACTGCGGTCGTGCTATCGATTAATTTCATCACCCAAAACTCACTTTGAACTTCATCTGCCAGTATGGCCTCCTTCGGGAGAGAATTTGTATTTGATTTTGATTCTTTGGTCAGTGTAATTTTCGCGATCAGGTTTTCCGGTATTTCCTGTTGAGTGTTGACTTTGATGACGATCTGTTGTGTCTGTGAAACTAAATCGGCAGATGGCATGATGGAGGCTACTTTTCCGGAAAGTACCGTACCGTCGGCGAGCCTTAATTTCACATCTTTATTTTTATTCAGGTAAGGCTTTAATTCATAAGGCAAATCAAGTATAAACGCAAAACTATTTCTGTCGCTTATTTCAGCCAATGCCTCCCCATCCTGTACATAGTCACCTGCCCTGTAATTGAGTGTGGTGACAAAACCACTGCCGGGTGCTTTTATGTGGATGAGGCCACTGAATTGAAATGAAGAGTCCAGCTTGTTGATCACATTCCCTATCGCTTCAGCCTCTTTGGTTTTAATCGTGAAAATCTCCTGCCCTTTATTGATGTATTTTCCAAGTTGTGTATTTACACTCTGGAGATATCCTGTCGCATTCGCTTTAATCAATGTTTTTAACTGGAAAGCTGATGTCGCATTCAGTTCGATGGTCTCCTTCATGGGACCATGCGTCACTGATGTGAGGGTGACAGGCGTGCCGCTTTCTCCTTCCGCAGGATCTGCAGCGGGTGCTTCTTTATTTTGATGACAATCATAAAGGCTGACCGCAATAAAAAAGATAAACAAGGGTGAATATTTTTTTATCTGCATAGAAGCTTATTTTTTCCGGTCCCAATAATTAAGCTGGTTAATGATATGCAACCGTTCAATCGTGTTTTGGGTTACAATGTACTTCGCATTCAGGTCATTGTTGATGGCATTCATATAATCTGCGATGACGACATCCCCTTTGATCAGCAGTTGATGCTGTGCCGACAATAAGCCATCAGCGTATTTGATTTGGTCTGTGGCCTGATCAATTAATTTTTCTGTCATC
>JBDUAU010000707.1:0-10156 GCA_040004485.1 Saprospiraceae bacterium | reverse complement strand
CACCTGTTGCCCGAAGCTGAATTCGATCACGTATTGCTGAATAAACTTTATACATACAAACAACTCAGAGAGCTAAAGAAAAAGAAGTATGACATTTTTATAAATCTCTGTGAAGGATACATGGAATGGACCGTGCCTTCAATTGATGTGATTTATTTTATGGAAATGCTGAATCTTCCTTTCACAGGGCCATCATCGATATTGTATGATCCGCCAAAAGACCTGATGAAATATGTTGCCTACGCAGAAGGCATCAAGACTCCTGCATTTGCATTGATCGAATCGCTTGATGATTTAGAGAAGGATTGCAGGCATCTTCGTTATCCATTATTTGTTAAACCGGACAAGGCAGGTGACAGCCTGGGTATTGACCAAGAATCATTAGTGCACACGAAGGCAAAGCTCATCCATAAGTGTGCTGACATCATTGAAGAATATGGGCCATTGCTCGTTGAAGAATATATCGACGGAAGGGAATTTACGGTGATGCTTGTGGCGAATGCGGAGGATGAAAAGACCTGCACAGTTTTTAAACCTATTGAATATGTATTTCCAAAGGGTTTTCATTTTAAAACATATTCTTTAAAAACATCAGAACTTCATCCTGAAGCCAATATCCCTTGTGATGATCCTGTTGTGGAGCAGCGTCTGAAAGATGCGGCCTTGCGGATTTTCCAGGGATTCGGAGGTGTTGGATATGCGCGGCTTGATTTCAGAATGAATGAAAGAAAAGAGATCTTCTTCCTCGAAATAAATTTTACATGCTCTGTATTTTATAAAGACGGCTATGAAGGCTCAGCTGATTCCATATTGAAATGTGATGGTATCGGGCAGGCAGGATTTCTGAAGAAAATAATTGATGAAGGCCTGGCCCGTCACCGTCGAAAGCAAAAGAAATATACAATGAATGGAAATGCAATTGCCGGCTACGGCATCTATGCAAACCAGAACATTGCTGAAAATGAAATTATTTTCCGAGGCGAAGAAATGGCACAGCGGATAGTGACCCGCAACTATGTTGACCAGTATTGGACTGAAAAAGAAAAAGAAGTTTTCAGACAATATGCCTACCCCATCAGTAAAGAAGTATTTATACTCTGGGATACCAATCCTGTGAACTGGGCTCCTCAAAATCATAGTTGCGATCCGAATACATACTATGAAGGATTAAATGTGTTGGCCTTACGAAATATTATCAAGGGTGAAGAACTAACCCTTGACTACGCGAGTTTTCTTGATGAACATATGGAACCATTCGCATGTCACTGCGGTGCGGCTAATTGTCGCCGATGGGTGACAGGTATACCTGATAATTCAGTCACTACGAGAGAAGAAAAGAAAGAAATTCACAGCACTTGAATGCATTTCTGTTTTTGTCTTACTGTTTTTGTAACTCTGGCAGGGGTAAACCACTGCCACTGCATTTCTGTTTTTGGCTGACTTTATAAGTATCTCTGTCAGGGGCAAACCACTGCCACTACATTTCCCTTTTCGCTTACTTTATGAGAATCTCTGGCAGGGGTAAACCACTGCCACTGCATTTCTGTTTTTGGCTGACTTTATAAGTATCTCTGTCAGGGGCAAACCACTGCCACTACATTTCTGTTTTTCGCTTACTTTATGAGTATCTCTGGCAGGGGTAAACCACTGTCACTGCATTACCGTTTTTGGCTTACTGACTGCTGCTGCCTCATAGCACCCCTTCGTCATACGCCTTCTCTCCATGGAGTGAAGCATCTAATCCCATATCTTCTTCCACTTGCGAAACCTTCACCGGAGTGATCAGATTAATAAGCATCAACATGATGTATGTAAATCCAAAGCCATAAATACACGCTCCAATAACTGCAGTACATTGTTTAAGAAAAAATTCTGTTCCTCCTGACATCAAACCGTCAGCTCCTGCAGCATTCATTGATTTGGCTGCAAAGACACCTAACAATATGACACCGAGACATCCTCCGACACCATGTACACCCCATACATCCAGCGCATCATCCCATCCTATTTTGTTTTTCATATGTACGGCGATATAACAAACAATTCCCGCAGCAATTCCTATCATATAAGTTGATGGCAGTGAAACATATCCGGCTGCAGGTGTGATCGTAGCTAATCCTGCAACTGCTCCGGTAAGTAAACCAACAAACTTTGGTTTCTTCACGAGATACCATTCGATCACAAGCCAGGTGATGGCAGCAAATGATGCAGCCACATCTGTATTTAGGAATGCAAGACCTGTCACTGCATTTACATCCAAAGCGCTACCTGCATTAAACCCATACCAGCCAAACCACAACAAACCTGTGCCAATAGCTATCAATGGGATGCTATTCGGTGCAGATTCCTTATCCCTTCTTTTTCCAACATAGATCACAGAAGCCAGAGCAGCGAAACCTGCTATGGCATGCACAACGATTCCTCCCGCAAAATCCAGGACACCCCATTTGGATAGCAAGCCTCCACCCCACACCATGTGTGCAAAAGGATAGTAAACTAACAATTGCCAGAATACAAGAAAGATCAGATAGGATTTGAATGTAACTCTATTGACAAAAGCTCCCGTAATTAAAGCCGGCGTAATAATGGCAAACATCATCTGATAGGCCATGAATACAAACTCAGGCAATTTCGGATTTCCCGGAAATGGAGAATTTAAATCCACACCATGCATAAATGCTTTATTGAGATCTCCGATGAGTCCGCCCATGGCATCACCACTAAAACATAATGAATACCCGCATATAAACCACATGATCGTCGTGATGCCCATTGAAACAAAGCTCTGGATCATGATGCCAAGGATATTTCTTTTTCCTGCCAGTCCCCCATAAAAGAAAGCCAATCCAGGTGTCATCAACATGACAAGGCTTGTAGCGAGAAGCATAAAGCCTGTAATTCCGGTATCAAACATGATATTTAGTATTTAGTGAGTTTGTTTTGGTTCAATGCTTAAAATGACACACCGACATTGGCCGATATTTCAAATCGATCAGATCTGTTCTTTCCTTTCCAATAAAATATAGATTGTTGCTTGTCCATCTGCAATTTTCTTCCCTCAATTCTGAAATAAGAATTGTCCGTTGGTTTAACCTCGATTCCTGCAGTCACACCCCAGCATTTAATTCCTGTCTGTTTATTCTGATTATCCTGGATAAGACCTGACATTATTCCATCGGGGTCATTGAATATTTCACCTCTAGCTGCTATAGCCAATTTTTTACAGATTTGATACTTAAGGCTTCCCATGCCGCTGTACATGGTAGCTTCCTGAGAAGGATGAGTAATATTTGAATGAAATTGTATGCAATAATCAACGCCAAATTGCATTTTCAAATGACCTGCCTCCTGATTCAAAAATAAATTCTGATGAAATCGTAATTTGGATAATCCATTCGCATCAGGACTATCATCTCCTACATAATTACTGTACCCGATGCTCCCGTATTCATCTGTTGCAATAGTCATCAGCATCCCGAGTGATTTTTTTGAATTTGTTTCTTCATAGATATTATATCCATTCAGGCCATAAATACTGATTGCGAATTTATCACCTGGAGCATAATTCAATCTGGCACCTGCTTCATAAAAAGGTTCAAAAAAAGTTCCGATAGAAAGGGAGCTAAGTAGATTTTCCTTTGGCAGTAATCCTTCGGTGCCAAAATGGGTCCTGAAAAAACCGGCATCAAGCCAAAGGTTCCTGCAAAACCGGATTCCTGCATGAGCTTCCATGATGTTGTTGAATGTGGAAGACCATGAAGATTTAGGAATATCACCAAGTTGAACAATCACAATGCCACGGAATTTTTTGGCATTGTACTGGAAATTAAGCACTGCTGAGTTGAGACCGAATTCCTCACTTCTTGGAGATACCGAAGAGAATTTTTGAAAATTACCGAATCCTATCGAGTCCGTGTAATAGGCATAATATGCATCGACGTAACCACTGATTGTAAATAAAGAAGTTGAATCGCCGGATTGTGCTGAGCTCTTTATCACCAGGAAAGAAAGAAAGAGGCAAAGCAAGAATAATTTTTTAATCATAGAATAAGGGAGCGATGATAATTAACAAACTTAATCAGATTAATCCGGATAAAAAATGACCACCGAAGAAACGTTTCGTAAACGCTTGTAAACGGGTCGGATTTTGTCGAAATCAGCTTCCTGAGACAGGATGAAATTCCCGCTTTATATGATTGGTAATCGTTTGGAAACGGATCGCATTACGTCTAAGTCTGTACAGACAGATAAGAAAACATCCTTAATTTCATCCGTTTCGTAAACGTTTGTTTTAGGGTCACCGCAGGATTCGGACGTGAGTTAAATATCATCACTAAAGGAAATGAAGTCGCTCAGGGATGGATATTGAGTGTATTACTCCATATAGGCTATTTGCTCAAAAGATGATCTCTAAAAGTCTTTTTATTAAACTTCTAAATCCGCTACCAACTATTTATTATTCGTTATTCGTCACTCGTTATTGGCTACTCGTTACTCGTCACTTGTCACTCGTCACTCGTTACTCGTTACTCACAATGCTCTATTCACTATTTTCTCGGTCCACATTCGATGACCGGATATTAACCTGATAAAATATATTCCTGCCGGATATGATTCCAGATTTATTCGTTGAATAATATTGTTTTCATCAACATTGACATTTAAAGATCTTCCATACGCATCAAATATTTCAAGACCTCCTGGGATACCATTTTTCCATGCGATCTCAATTACGTCTTCCCCGGTAGAATACATGATCTGATAAGGCTTATCAGGACTATCGGATGACTGGACTACTGCTGTAGTCCCCACAAGAAGATCAGTGTGAAACAATTCAACACCGCCCCGTTGATTACCCGCCAATAATTCAAATTTTCCATCATGATCAAGATCAGCTAATGCCGGCGAACTTCTGTTACCTAAATCCAGGCCTTCAAATTCATTTTCGATAAACGTAAGCGCCCCCGTTTTTCCGGCTTCAAGATCTCCATACAAATAAAGCTTTCCGGGGTCACCCCCAGCCATTAATTCCACACCATCTTTTGAAGTGATAATATAAGGTGCACTATACTGCGGCAAACCAGGCTGCAAATCAAATAATACTCTCCCATAGCAAGCTGTATTCGGTGGCGTGTTCAGGTCCGGATTGAAGACAGCATTACCTTTTGAACCAAGATTTTCAAAATAATTAAGATTGCTGCAACGGCCATTATTATCAGCATTCCCGGTTCTTTCACCTATTACAAGATCACCCAACCCATCTCCATTAATATCTGCGATTTGCGGAGCTGATGATACGCCCACGCTAATATTCATATATGGAAATACAGGCGGATCAAAACTCATCGGCTGCCCTTGTGGTGAATTATTCTTATAAAAAAACAATTTCCCGTTTTGCTCTCCAACGACTAAATCGATCGTACCATTTCCATCAATATCGCCAAATGCAGGCGCAAAATCAAATGTTGGAAAACCTGCAAACTGACTCATATTTAAAAAGTCATCCGTCTGCAATTCAAAATATGGAAGCTGAAGCGAACCTATGTTCCGGAAATACCATATCGAAGGAATTCTTGTCGTGGGCCCGTCTGTGTAATGATACCCACCAATCAATAAATCCTCCAATCCATCACCGTCAATATCCGCGATCACCGGCCTGCTATTTGATCCAAGGTCAATCATCTGATTCTGAAAAACTCCCTTTTCTGTAAGCTTATAATTTAAAGGACCCGGAGAAGGATCATCGTCATATCGCCACACACTTTTTCTGTCTTCAGTCAACGCCCTGCTATTGACAGCAACCAAAAACTCAGGCTCCGGATCATCATCCAGCTGGACACTAAATGATCCAAGGAAATAAGGCAAATCAATCACTGTATCCTGAGAAGGAAATGTAGCGTCCTGATCTACGATCCACGAGTCCTGCGCGTTCAGTCCATTCAATCCAAAAACAATATGTCTTGAAGAAATATCTCCGATAAAAATATCCTTGTCTCCGTCAGCATCAATATCAAGAGCCATTGTTGTACTTCCGGAATGCCGGGGCACAACCGGATCCTCACCCGTAAAATGTCCATCAGAACAAACATCAGGATTGTCACTCAGATAAACTTCCTGGTTAAGTTCATTCTCCAGAATTTTTCCCCAACATAAATCATCCAATTTGTACCTGATTGAGTCGGCACCCCATCCATTTTCCATCGACTGATTGATGTAGTAATTGATATAGCTGCCACCTGGCTCAAACGCGAGTATATCCATATCACCATCACCATCAATATCAATGACTGCAGGAATGTCATCCCATGAGACATAGAGATTGGTGAGGAAGTTCTGGACAGAAATCTGGAGGTAATCCTTCTCCCTGTCATGTTGAAGCGTGAACGCCCAATGACCATTATCATATGACCCTTTATAAACTGAGATGCCTGCAATACCCGTCTCAGATGAACTAGTAAATAAATCCTCTACGCCATCATGATTATAATCCACGATCAATACCCAATCGACGAGCTTAGGAAATATTGATTTGTATGTCCAATCCACAATCCACCTTCCTGAAGCAGGTAAATGAATATAGGGGATCAATATATCTCCCTGCCTGTCGAAACTGATCATATCTGTGATGCCATCACGATTGAGATCAATATTGGAAAATTGAGGAGCATTATAACCGCCTGTCCATGGCATAGTCCTTTCATTTGCCCCTACCTTTACACCGATATCAAATCGCTCCTGTGCCTGAACGCGGAATATGTACAGAGTTAAAAAAAGAATAAGGATGTATGTTATATTTTTCATTCTGATAATTTCTTTATTTCCTTTTACCACTTAGGCACTTCGTTAGCTTAAGTTTCTGTGTGGTTCAATTATTTTTGTCTATGGAAAATTTAATTTCACCACGTCTAATCTATTTCAAAATTAAGGTAAGCTACACGATTATTTTGTTGGCTATTACTTAATACATGATATTAACACTGCTTCGCAGGTATTTGTTATGACCAAATCATACAATCACAGAGCCTATTCAGTACCCCCTTCATCCATCATCATGGTATTGTTACTCATCGGTATCACTGCACTTTTCAGCGCTTTGAGCATTGCTTACCTGTATTCCCGCATAGATAAAGGCATGGAGAGCATCCGGATACCATGGCTTTTTGTCTTCAACACCTTTATCCTGGCTTCCAGCAGTTTTTGTATTCAGAAATGTCGTAAATATTTCAATCAAAAAAACGAAAAGCTAATCCTGATATGGGGCCTTCTGACGATCGGAGCGACCTTGCTTTTCCTTTTCCTTCAGACGATTGCATGGAATAATCTGTTATCGCAACACATTGCACCGGGTTCTTCCGGAGGACATGGCTATCTGTATGCGATATCCATTCTTCACTTTCTGCATGTTGCTGCGGGGATACCATTCCTGGCCAGGATTCTATTACCACTTTATGTTGCCGGCAAAGAAGGTAATTCTGTTTTATATTTTCTTGATGACGAACAAAAAACAAAGCTGAAACACACAGCCTGGTATTGGCATTTCATCGATGTGATGTGGATTTATCTGATGATCTTTTTCCTTGTGAGCAGCATAGTGTGAAAAATAGATACTTTTAGCCCGATGGAAGAAGAAAAGAAAATCACAAAGCAAACCAGTCGCGGAAGAGAAACACTATTCAGAGTGACCTATTCTCATCAAAGCAAGCTTATCCAGGTAGCCGACTATAAAGCTAATATCATCATCAGTGTGAGCACCATGATTATCTCGGCTTTGGTTGCTTTTACCGGATTTACCGCGGCAGCTGACAAAATCAGCTTGTACGGTTTCCAGGTGAGCATTCCTTTAGCTTTAATTCTGCTTACCTGCCTTATATCCATGGTGCTTGCGATTCAGGCAGCACGACCGAAATTGATCAACAAGTGGGATCCGAATAGCACAGCACAGAAATCAAGTTTATTATTTTTCGGCGTGATTGCTAATTATACGCAGGAAGCCTATGTATCAAGAATGAATGAGCTCATGAAATCCGGAGATGAAATGTATGATCAGATGATCATCGACCTGCACAATCAGGGAATCGTTCTGAAAAGGAAATACAATCTTTTGTCTTATGCATACCAGGTGCTGATGTTCGGATTCGCATTGAGTGTGATTGTTTACCTCAGTTTACTTGTAAGTTCATATTTATAAGTATCAGAAATCATCCCGGTTATCAAATCTTCAGTTGATGTGCACTCTGCCGTATGATCACCGGTTCATCACCTGTCAGATCTACTACAGTTGATGCCTCCTGGACACAGCCTTCATCGATGACCATAAAACCTACCTGTTTTTCATAGCGACTGATCAGCAACTCCGAATCTGTAAAATATTCCCCTATATCGTCATCATTGAGGACAGAACTTACAATCAAAGGCATATCCATTTTAGTCATGATCGAGCTGATCACCGGATGCTGTGGTATGCGCAAGCCGAGTGTTTTTCTTTTGTTTTTGAGAAAAGAAGGTGCACGATGTCCGGACTGAAGGATAAATGTAAATGGCCCGGGCAGATTCTTATTGAGCATTCTGAACGTAGGTGTTTGCCACTGAACAAAATATTCCGATGCCTGACTTAAGTCTTTACAAACAATACTCATCAGTGCATCTTTAGGATCAATATGTTTCAGTGCACAAATCGATTCAAACCCTGATTTCTGGTCAGACAGGCAACAAAATGCATATACAGAATCAGTAGGCACGATGGCTGCTTTGCCCCTTTTCAATTCATCGCATACAAAATCTAAATCTTTCGGATGAAGGCCGTACGGGAAGGCTTCTATAAGCATGGGTTAGAGGTTATGGTTTTTGAGCAGTAGGACAAGGTATTGGTTATTGAGCAATGGTTTGCAAACGGTGTGTGAATGGTATTCTTGATCGAGTATCATTATCAGATTATACTATTATAAAGGCCTAATCCTATCTTTAGTTATAAACTATAACTTAATGTTTATAACACAGCATTTATAAGACGTACAGACCATAGCACTTTGTTAAAATCCTTGAGAATTCACTCACTTCAGACTTAATAAAACCCCCTGATTCCTGGAACAATTCACTTTCAGTTATAAACTATAACTTAATGTTTATAACACAGCATTTATATGGGGTCTGGCGAAAGCTACTTTTAAAATATTTTTAGAATATCCCTTTTTCAAAACTATATTCAATGAAAAATATTTTTACCACATTGTCCTGTAACAACAATAGAAAAACTCATAGAATAAAATCCAAAGGATAAAGTCTGCAATGCCGGTAAGCCTCAAGGAGAATTAAATACTCGGTGAAGACACCAAACTATCCGCATACTGCAAAAACAATTGCATCGCCTCCTTCTTCCGCCTGTCAAATGAATAGGAAATATTATTCAACAAATATTTTTTCTGTGCCTCCGGCAACAAACATTCAGGAGATCGTATAAAATCAAGTCCAAGTCTGAATGCATTGTCCAACTTCTGAATAATCTCAGGTGGAACACCAGGCTTCGCGATCCACACCGCAAAAACCATCGGCAGGCCTGTCATCGCTTTCCATTCACCAGCCAGATCATTACGAAATGGATAGTTTTTCTTGTGCGCAAATACTTTGTCACCAATCATCACACAGGACAATGGCTGTTTTTCATTTTCATCAAAATAGTATTTCCAGTTTGTCTGCCAGTATCTGTCAGCCAATACCTGAACAAGCTTGTTAGATGTCCTGGAATGTTCATCCAATCTGACTTTTTCTATTTTATGTATAGGCACATGGCTCAGCAGCATGACTGTATCCACATCTCCATCTGCACCGATACAATATTCGCCTACAATGTCATGCAATGGCATGTCTTCCAATGCACCGACAGGACATAAGCTAATGTCAACAAGTTCCTTTTGGAACAATACTGCACACTCAGCAGGATTGACGCGATGTATTTCCATCTCTTCTTCAAGTCCGCTCAATCTTAATCCTTCAGAAAATGGCAATGCGTTGAGATAATCAACGAGGGCAATACGATATTTCATAATGTAAGTTTCAATTCAATATGGGTAGTTCCACATAACCACGATAGGCTGTATCCTCTTCAAACGAATGATCACTCCAGTCTTTCAATTCGTGGTATAATGTGTCTCTTTCCACC
>JBDUAU010000323.1:0-3022 GCA_040004485.1 Saprospiraceae bacterium | reverse complement strand
ATGCATCAAAGCCGGATAGCTTCAATTGGTATGGCACCACGATGTATTATACCCCTGTTTTTGTGGACAGCCGTAATCGGGTATTTATTTTGCCTAAAAGTAAATTTCAGATCTGGTGGTATCATCCACAGGAGAAAAGGATTGAAGTCATAGCAGACAGTCTTTCATCTGTGGCTACTTATTTTGTTGAAGACAAACAAGGAAAATTATGGTTTTCGACATATAAACAGTTACTCAGATGGAATCCGGATCATTCATGGACGGATTATTCCATGGTGTTGAAAGATGCACTGGAGTTTGCTTCTATACGCGGAATATATGAAGACAAGACAAATCTGTTGTGGATAGCGACGGACAATGGCCTGATTAAACTCCCGAATAATAGCCAGTTATTCCGGACAAAATTTAACAAGCCGGGGGAGAACTGGGGAAATGCGATGCGGGGCATATTTGATGATCAGCAGGGTCGGATTTATGCTTATTGTGAGAGAGGCCAGATGGGATTGCATTGTTTAGATCCACTGCACGGCCAATTGCATGACACAATGAATACGAGGACTGTTCGACCTGATATCCTTCTTTTCGAAGGAGCAAAACATTTTATACCGGACCGAAAAGCAAACACTGTTTGGTTTCTGACGGATCATCTGATTGAGATGGACCTTGCACGAATGAGCGTTAAAATCTCGGTTGATCTCAATGGAATAGCTGATAAGTCCTCATTAAATCCCCTGGCAAGATTAGAGGATAATACATTTTTATTGGGAGGAACACTAGCCCGTTTGACGATTTGCAATACAATCACAAGGGAACAGAAAAAACTGATCAGGGATACAAGTACATACCTGGCCAATGTATATACTGAATATTTTTTAGAGAACCAGGATGGATCCATTTGGGTAGGAACGACCAATGATGGTTTGTATCTCATCCGTCGCGATGGACAGATCATGAGACACCTGACCATTGAATCAACACCAGACCTGAGCAACAATCATCTGCTTGTCTTATACCATAATACAGATTCCATACTTTGGATAGGCACCTTTGGCGGAGGACTCAACCGTTTAAATCTGAATAAGAATACGATTGATGTTTTTACACAAAAAGAAGGATTGGCTAATGAGAATGTAACGGGTATCCTCAGTGACCTCGATGGAAATATATGGATCAGCACATACAATGGACTATCATGTTACAGGATAAAAGAAAGGTCTTTTCAGAATTTCTTTGAGGATGATGGATTGTCGAATAACGAATTCAATTACTCTTCTTTCTTTAAAGACAGGAAGGGGTGGCTTTGGTTTGGAGGCATGAATGGTGTGCAATATTTTGATCCCTCGACTATAATGGAGCAACGACCAAACCCGCCACTTACCTTTACCGGGTATTTGAAATATAACAGGCTTAGGGACAGTGTTGATGCACGCGTTTTGGGAAGTCAGGAAATGAAACGTGTCATTATCTCACCGTACGACAGTTATTTTCAATTTTCATGGACGCTACCCAATTATTTCAAGCCGGATAAAAACAGGTACTATGTCTGGCTTGAAGGCTTGGAAGATAATTGGACATATATTGGCAACACACCAACCGTACGTTACAACAAGCTCTCTTCAGGTAATTATACACTCCACATCAAAGGAGCTGACAGCAAAGGTAACTGGAGTGAAACCGAACTTACCGTTCCCATTCTTGTAAAACCATTTTTTTACAGCACATGGTGGTTTATTTTGGGTTGCATACTTTTAATTGGAAGCCTTGTCTATGCTTTCACCCGTTATCGACTACAACGATTGCTGGAAATGGAACGAATGCGTACACGTATCGCCGGTGATCTGCATGATGAAGTCGGATCGATGCTTTCAGGTCTTGCGATGCAGGCTGAGATTCTTGAGTTAGACCCTCAAAAATCTGACACGGTCAGGCTTCACCGCCTTAGTGAAATCAGCCGCATGACATTGTCTAAAATGCGTGATGTCGTCTGGTCGATAGACAGTCGTCGTGACCAGGTAAAAGATCTGCTCGATCGAATGCGTGAGCATGCCGAAGAAATGTTGACAGCGAAAGAAATATCTTTTCAATTTGAATTGGGCGAACTCCCACTGGAAAAGAAACTACAGGTTGATGTTCGTCAGCATTTATTTCTATTTTTCAAAGAAGCGATTACCAATATCGTCAAACATTCTAATGCAACAATCGTAACAATTCGTTTTGGACAATTTGGAGACCACTTTGAATTGTCGGTTGAGGATAATGGCACATCCTTTTCTTCTGCAGATTCAACCGGATTCGGTTTGCAGAATATGGAAATGCGTGCAAAAAAACTTGGCGCTTCCTTCGAATTGAAACGAGATCATGGTTTTCAGGTAAAATTGAAGATGAAGCCATTGTAGCGATTTATCATTTGCAATTCACGAAGAATATTTCAACACATTTAAAAAAAGAGAACATAGATCTACAAAGAAAAATTAGGCGCTATTAAGTTTTGATCTTTTCTCCTCGTAGGGACAGGCGCTATACCTTTCTGTTTTTCCGCCCATTTCTGCCTTTCCGCCTTTATCACATCAAGATGTGATTCCCTGGGCTTGATTACAGATCTACATTTGTAAAGGCCAGCACTATTCGTAATACCCAAGACAATAATGAGGGTTTAAAATTTTGAAACCAATACGCTTTCTCCGAAAATTAACATTCATGCATATGAAAATTTCTACACTTCATTCGACAACCCTAATTCAACAAAAATCACATTACCTCATTTTATTCCTGTGTTTTTATCTGTCCGTGGGTCATACCCAGGGATTTATTTACACTGTATTTTCGGGATCGAATTCTTCAATAAGTGTCAGTGGACTTCCGGATCCGGTCTGTGATATCTATGTAGGCTACACAGTCTGCAATTGTAGTGGTGCAGATTTAATTCCTGCCATAGCTCAGCAAATTCAACAAACTGAGCCTACAAGATTTCTCAAGGCTACTGCGGGAAGATCCTACCAGGTCACATTTGGAATATCTGATG
>JBDUAU010000199.1:0-3027 GCA_040004485.1 Saprospiraceae bacterium | reverse complement strand
TGTATTAACCTTTTCCACAGATACCCTCAATTTTGATACCGTATTGACAAGTGTAAGCACAGTATCGAGGTACTTCAAAGTTTATAACCCACATGATCTTTCGATTACTATAAGTGAGGTCAAACTTACCGGCCCTAATGAGGCTTTTTTCAATCTGAATGTAGATGGACTGACTGGTGATATGGCCACAGAAGTCAACATTCTTCCTCATGACAGTATTTATGTTTTTGCAGAGGCAACCATAGATCCTGATCAGCCGGAATCACTAAGTCCATTTATCATCGAAGCTGAAATCATGTTCCTGACAAATGGCAATCAGCAAAATGTAAAATTGATTGCATGGGGTCAGAATGCAAATTATATACCCGGGCCAAATACACCAAACAGAATTTCACTTCTTTCTTGTGCCATGGGTGAAATCGTATGGGATGATCCTAAGCCCTATGTGCTTTACGGAACATTGCTTATCGATTCATGCACACTAGTGTTGCCCGCGGGTACCAGATTATATGTTCATGGGGGAATTGCTAATAATCAGCTGGGCATTTATAATGAAGGATTGATCTATACATTTCCTTCAGGCAAACTAAAAGTTATGGGGACAGCAGATAATCCTGTGATGATCGCCGATGACCGCATTGAGCCTGACTATGAAGGTGAATGGGCAGGAATTCGACTTGGACCTGAAAGCGGGCCACATCTTTTCAGCTATATGAATTTGTCAAATGGATTAGTGGGTATTTCTGCTGACAGTGCATCAGAAGTGAGGATGGATCATAGCCGTATTTCATTCACATCAGGGCCTGGTTTTTTTGCGCGACATGCTAAAGCAGACATCTCCAATTCCTTATTTTACGAAAACGGAAGCCAGTCTGTTGCCCTGACATATGGTGGTGATTATGACGTGACCTACTGCACGATGGCCAATTTTGGAAATAGCGCTGAAGCCCTATTATTGAATAATTTTTATTGTATAGATGCCCTTTGCTCAGGAGGTGCTCTTTTAAATAAATTGAATGCAACTGTTCGCAATACTATAATGATAGGCTCTTCGACTGATGAATTGTGGATGGTTGATGCCTCATCACCGGCTGATATGTTATTTAATGTAGCCATGAGCAACAACATTGTTGTCGTTCATGATCTGCTTCTTCAGGATAATTTCCCCACATTCTTCGCAACGATTTGTACAGATTGCTATCAATGGACATCAACGGACACATTGTTCCTAGATATAAATAAAAATAATTATCATCTCGATACCATGTCCATTGCTGAGATGAGAGCAATTTCAATTCCAGGTTTTACAGACGATCTTGATGGAAATATGAGGGATGCCAGCACGCCTGATATTGGATGTTATGAATTTCAATAGTAGTGTGATGTTAGACTTTTCAAATGTTGAATGGTTTATGAACTTTAAGACACTCACATCTCACAATTCACAACTCACATCTCACGTCGGTTGATGAGCTGCACCGTGGTGAGCAGCATGCGTGAAAGGATTCGGGTGTCGAACCATAGAACGAGGATGAGTAGAGCAGGCGATGCACTGAGCTGTAGTAAAGGGTATGAGCGAGGCAAGTCGAAGTGTCGAATCACACGCCTCACCTTTCACGTCTTCATTGAGCGGAGCTGAAATGATTTTAGGTTGAGCCTGGACGGTCGCTGAGCGGAGCCGAAGCGAACGTCTCCGTATTAATCCTCGTTTTATCCACCATCAATAACATCACAAACCCGGCAACAAAAAAGAAAATCAATACCAGTACACTCATCCGCATATTCCCGGTGATGGAATTGACCAGTCCGAACATAAAGGTACCGGAGATGATCGCCAGCTTAGAAACAATATCATAGAAACTAAAAAATGAAGTCGGATCATCTTTGCGCCCCTCAAGCAACTTCGCATAGGTGGCTCTTGATAATGATTGAATCCCGCCGAGTACAAGGCCGACAAATCCCGCAATCGTAAAAAACTGCCATTTTTCCTGAGTCGCATATGCTCCGGCACAGATGAGGATCCAAATCATGATCTGGATCACGAGACTGAATTTATTTCCCTTTAGTTTTGATATTCGTGCAAATAATAAAGCACCAGGAATAGCAATTAACTGAAGAAGTAAAATAGTGATGATCAGTTCTGTAGTCTCAAATCCCAATTCCTGGCTTGCAAAAATGGATGCCATGTATATAACAGTATGCACACCGGCGATATAGAAGAAATAAGAAATCAGAAACCGTTTGATGTGCGTATCATCTTTTATTTTACGCCATACTAAAATCAATTCATGCCAACCCTTTGTAAGAAGATTTTCTACATGTGATACCGTGTCATCCGGTGGCAGTCGTCTAAACGTAATTTGAGCAAAACCATACCACCACAATCCCACCAGCACAAAAGATATCCTTGAAGGAAGTGTAGGACTCGAAATCCCAAACCACTCCGGTTTTTGAATCATTAAAAGGCAAAATATTAATAGCAACACACTGCCAAAATATCCATAGGCATATCCCTTTGCACTGACACGATCATATTGATCTTCAGTAGCAATGATAGGCAAATAGGAATCATAAAAGACCAGTCCCCCCGCTGCACCAATAGTCCCAAGTATAAAAGATGTAGTTCCAATCCACATTGTCTCAGGTGAATTAAAAAAGAATAGACCTATGCATCCAATAGAACCAACCAACGTGAATGATTTAAGAAAATACATCCTTCGGCCGCTGTAGTCCGCTATACCTGAAAGCAATGGTGAAAGCAATGCAATAAGGATATATGCTAATGTCACTGAAAAAGAATAAAGTGCCGAACTTGAAATGAATCCTCCAAATATGTTGATTTGCGCATCTGAAATATTTGAAAAGTAAATCGGAAAAATGGCCGTTGAGATCACCAGGTAATATGCCGAATTAGCCCAGTCAAAATATGCCCATCCGTTTATGATTTTTTTATCATTCATTTCCATAATAAGGAACCAAAGGTTATGAAAAGCAAGGTAATCCAACTTGACGGAAATAAATGTTTTT
>JBDUAU010000005.1:0-10183 GCA_040004485.1 Saprospiraceae bacterium | reverse complement strand
AACACCCGTTCATACACATCTGAATATCCATCTTTTTTCAGGCGGTTAAATTCAGCAATCAAAACAATACCATTTAAAACCGCTACGCCAAAAAGAGCAATAAAACCAACACCTGCGGAAATACTGAATGGCATTCCTCTTATTAATAAAGCGAAAACACCGCCAATAGCAGATAATGGAATGGCAGAGAAGATTAAAAGGCCTTCTTTTATAGATCCAAATGTAAAATAGAGTAGCAAAAGTATAAGCAGCAGAGCTGCAGGTACTACAATTGACAATCGTTTATTCGCTGCCTGCAAATGTTCAAACTGACCTCCATATGTGGTGTAATAGCCCGGAGGAAATTTTAATTTAACTTCCAATTGCGATTGTATTTCTTTTACGATGCTTTGCACATCACGATTACGCACATTAAAGCCAATTGTAATTCTTCGTTTTGTGTTATCCCTTTGAATCTGGTTGGGACCGTTTTTAAATGCCACGGTAGCCACTTCATTCAACGGTATTTGCAGACCCGTTGGGGTGCTGATATATAAATCACCTACATCTGACAGGTCTTTTCTGTCTTCCTGGCCCAGGCGAATGACAAGGTCAAAACGTTTTTCACCTTCATATATTAGCCCGGCTATTTCTCCCGCAAAGGCCGTTTTGATTACTTTATTTATGTCCGTTATATTTAATCCATATTGCGCTATTTTGTCACGATCAAACTGAATTTGAATTTGGGGCAAGCCAGTTACTTCTTCGACATATAGATCTTCAACGCCATCAACGGGCTTTATGAGTTTTCCGATTTTCCCTGCATACTCTGTTAGTACATCGAGGTCTTCACCATATAACTTGATGACTACGTCCTGCTTAGCGCCTGTGATCAATTCATTGAAACGCATTTGTATGGGTTGCTGAAAACCAAAGGTGACCCCGGGAATCACTAATAATGCTTTTTGCATGGTATCAGCTAATTCTTCTCTTGACTTAGCCGTTACCCAATCTTTTTTATCCTTTAATATGATCATCATATCGCCGGCCTCAATAGGCATAGGGTCGGTGGGTATCTCACCGGAACCAATTTTATTTACGACCTGTATGACTTCAGGAAACTCCAAAATAATTTTCTGTGCTTTGGTTGAGGCTTCAATGATCTGATCAATTGAACTACCGGTTAAAACCCTTGTTTCCACTGCAAAATCCCCTTCATCCAACTGGGGTATAAATTCTCCCCCTAATCTTGAGAATGCAAAAAGACTGATGGCAAAAAGACCAACGGCAATACCCACTACCAATATTTTATATTTCATTGCTGAACGGATCACAGGATGGTAAAGTCGCTGAAAGAAATCCATCATGCTGTCTGAAAAATTTCGATTATGTGTTGTTTTCTTACTTAGCATTAAGGCTGACATCATCGGTACATACGTAAGCGACAAAAGGAAAGCACCCAGAATAGCAAACATGACGGTCTGGGCCATTGGACCAAACATTTTTCCTTCAATACCTACTAATGCGAGGATAGGCAGGTATACAATAAAAATAATAATCTGGCCAAAAGCTGCCGAATTCATCATTTTACTGGAACTCTCGTATACCTGGTCATCCATTTGAGCTTGTTCTAATTTTATTATTCCTGTATGATGGTGTTTACTCATACTTATCCGGTGCAGTACACTTTCCACAATAATCACGGCTCCATCTACAATCAATCCAAAATCAATTGCGCCCAAACTCATCAGGTTGCCCGACATACCAAAGAAGTTCATCATAGAAATAGCAAAGAGCATGGAGAGGGGGATAACAGAAGCTACGACTATGCCGGCACGAAGATTACCGAGAAATAAAATGAGAATAAAGATTACAATGAGTGCTCCTTCTATAAGGTTGGTTATTACCGTGCCGATAGCATTATCAACTAATTTTTTCCGGTCAAGAAATGGTTCAATATCCACCCCTTCAGGTAGTGTTTTTTTAATTTGTTCAATCCTTGTTTTTACATTATTTATTACTTCGGAAGAATTGGCCCCTTTTAGCATCATGACAATGCCCGTTACAGTTTCGCCCTGCCCGTTCCTTGTAGCAGCACCATAACGAACACTATTTCCAAATTGAACGTTTGCCACATCCCTCACCAATACCGGAGTGTTATTATTAGTCTTAATAACAATTTTTTCAAGGTCTTCAATCTTTGTTACCAAACCTTCGCTTCTTATAAAATATGCATTGGGGGATTTGTTGATGTATGCACCGCCGGTGTTCTGATTATTTTTTTCCAGTGCGGTAAATATCTCATCAATACTTACATTCATACTATTCAGCTTGTCCGGGTTCACCGCTATTTCATATTGTTTTACATAGCCACCAAAGCCGCTTACTTCTGCTACGCCGGGTGTGCCTATCAATTGGCGTTTTACAATCCAATCCTGGATAGTACGCAATTCCATGGCATCATATTTATCTTCATATCCCGGTTTTGGATGTATGACGTACTGATATATTTCTCCCAGTCCTGTTGTCACCGGCGCCATTTCTGGTATGCCTACACCTTCTGGTATTTGTTTGGCTGCAAGACTTAGCCGTTCACTTATCTGCTGCCGGCCCCAATAAATATCAATTTTTTCATTAAACACGATCGTAACAAGCGACAAACCAAATCGGGAAAAAGAACGAATTTCTTTTATATCCGGGATGCTTGCCATGGTTTGTTCTACCGGAAAAGTTATAAGCCGTTCCACTTCCTGTGCAGCCAGTGTCGGTGTTACTGTGATGACCATGACCTGATTATCTGTAATATCTGGCACGGCATCAATCGGCAATTTGGAAACAGAATAACTGCCCCAGGCAATCAAGGCTATTGTAAATAACCCGATAAATAATTTATTTTTTATGGAAAAGCGGATGATCTTATCTAACATATTTTTCTGATTACTGATAAATGTAAATACGGGAACATACCTGCAATGATTCATTGCAATGCGGTTGTTCCTCTTTAAAAGCTAAAGGGAAGTATCAGGCAGAAAATGAAGGTGGGCCTCGCAACAAAAAAGAAGAGAGGTGATAATCTGGTAAAAGGTCACCGGATTTGTGAGCAAAACCTATAGGGACCGTTTCATCTAATTTGAGTAAATTAAAAACAAATGCCGATATAAAATCTTTGGGCGTATGAAAGTTGGTTCTATATTTGAAAGCAACAATGTGATGGATGAAACCATTTTCATTGGCCGGGGCGAAATGCTGGAAATGAGAGAAGGCATCATTTAAAGGACTCTCATCATTGTGACTATTGCCATGGTGTTCAGTTGCTTCTTCATGGTGGTGAGGAATAATGCTGTGTGCCACCACTATAGTGAAGGCAATGAAAAGAGAAAATAGTTTAAAGTAATGTTTCAGCATTGGGACAAATATAACAATTACCTATCATGAAGGTTTTAATTTGATATCAGTAACCAAAGACATTTTACCCGATGCCATGCGCATAACTGTAAAGTCCAGTTGTTAAATTATTCGCCTATATTTACAGTGTGAAACTGTTTTCTTTACTATTTGGTATTTATATTCTCATCCTTTCGGTCATGCCTTGTAATGACAGAGAGCAGGTGTATGTATATTCCTACGAAAAACTGGAACAGCCGTCCAATCATCACCAGGATAACAATTGCAGTGATTACTGCACACCATTTTGTAGTTGTGCTTGTTGTGCTCACTTTGTAAACTTGAACGACATCATTTCATCCGCTATGGTAAACCATCAGTTTGGTTCTGAGCTTTTGGATAATGGTTACAATCAATCCTTTTCTTCCCAATTCCTTTGCAATATCTGGCAACCGCCAAAGATTAGTTGTTAGTTCTGAATGCATTTTTTTGATTTAATACAGTATTCCTGTATTTAATGGTTGTGCATTCAGGGGATTTACTCTTCCTACATCACAACTAATCCTTTCCAACGTGTTAAATAGAATAATTGGGTTCTCTATAAAGAACAAGCTTATCATTGGTATTTTCACAGTGATATTAATTATCTGGGGTACTATTTCATTTATAAATCTTCCATTGGATGCAGTACCTGATATAACAAATAATCAGGTCCAGGTGATCACCCAGGCACCTACATTAGGAACCCAGGAAGTTGAAGCTTTTATCACTGCACCTATTGAGCGAGCTCTGGCAAACATCCCTGAAGTAACTGAACGACGAAGTATAAGCCGTTCTGGACTGTCAGTCATAACCATTGTATTTCATGACAACAAGGATATTTATTGGGCCAGACAAATGGTGGGTGAACGGTTAAAGGAAGCAGAACGTGATATCCCCGCAGATCTTGCCGAACCATTTATGGCACCAATTACCACAGGTTTAGGCGAAATTTATCATTATACCATTCACACCAAGCCCGGCTTTGAGGATAAATATTCAGTGACAGATCTCCGAACCCTACAGGACTGGGTTGTAAAGCGCCAGCTTGAAGGAACACCTGGTGTTGCTGAAGTCAGTGGATGGGGTGGTTTTGTGAAACAATATGAAATCGCTGTGGATCCTGACAAACTTAATGCCCTCAACCTGACAATGAATGATGTATTCGAAGCCCTGGAACACAACAATGAAAATACCGGCGGTTCATACATTGAAAAAGGGAGCAACCTATATTATATCCGCGGTATTGGCCTTGTTCAGAACTTAGAGGACATTGAGAAAATTGTTGTTACCAATCGAGGTGGCATTCCTGTGCTGATTAGAAATGTTGGAACTGTTCAATTTGGCAGTGTTAACAGACTTGGAGCGGTGACGCGTAATGCGGAAGGAGAAACCGTCGCAGGTATAACCCTTATGCTTAAAGGGGAAGATTTTAATCGCGTCATTGCAAGCGTTAAAGAACGAATTGCTTTGATTCAAACATCTTTGCCTGAAGGTGTAATCATCGAACCATTCATAGATCGTACAGAATTGGTAGGACGTACTATTGGGACAGTTGAAAAGAATTTACTGGAAGGAGGATTAATAGTAGTCTTTGTTTTAGTACTAATGCTCGGAAATCTACGGGCGGGATTAGTAGTCGCATCTGTCATTCCATTGTCCATGTTATTTGCATTTACCTTGATGAAATTGTTCAATGTTTCAGGAAACCTTATGTCATTGGGGGCGATCGATTTTGGATTGATTGTAGATGGGGCTGTCATAATCGTTGAAAGTGTCATCGTACGTGTAGTTAGTAGCCGAAAACACTATGCAGGTGCCACTTATCTCACACAAAACCAAATGGATGAACAAGTAAAGCATTCCACTGCACGCATGATGAATTCCGCTGCATTCGGGCAACTCATTATTCTGGTTGTTTATTTACCGATTTTATCTCTTGTGGGCATCGAAGGAAAGATGTTTAGACCCATGGCTCAAACTGTGGCCTTCGCTATTCTGGGTGCATTTATTCTATCCCTTACATGGGTACCGGTTGCGTCCGCATTATTTTTAAGTAAGAAGACGGAACATAAGGCCAATATAAGTGATCGAATTATGAATTTCTTTCACAGACTGTACAGTCCGGCTTTAGAAACTGTCTTGCGATGGAAAAAGCTGACGGTTAGTTTGGGAATTATTCTGCTTGCACTTTCTTTCTGGGGGTTTAGCAAGCTTGGAGGCGAATTCATACCCACACTTGAGGAAGGGGATCTAACAGTTGAATTCAGTATGATGCAAGGTACTTCACTGACTCAGATGATAGAAAGCACTACAAGAGCTGAAGAAATGCTAATGAATAATTTCCCTGAAGTCAAACAGGTAGTAAGTCGAATTGGAAGTGCTGAGATTCCGACCGATCCTATGCCAGTTGAAAGGGCAGATATCATGGTTTCAATGAAACCGAAAAATACCTGGCGAGAAGAAGTTTGTAATCGGGTGAAAATGCAGGAAGCAATGGAAGAAGTTTTAAATGACCTGCCGGGAGTAAATATTGAATTGACGCAGCCGATGCAAATGCGTTTCAATGAACTAATGACAGGAATTAAACAGGATGTTGCTGTAAAGATCTTTGGTGATGATCTTGACGTACTTGCTGAACAAGCAACCAAGGTTGCAAAACTGATCGAACCTGTTAAGGGAGTGAGTGAACCCATAGTTGAAAGAGTGAATGGTTTGCCGCAAATTCAAGTCACTTATGATCGTGATCGGCTCGCTCAATTTGGGTTGAATGTTTCGGAGGTTAACAATATCCTTCGTACAGCATATGCCGGTAATGTTGCTGGAGTTGTATTTGAAGAGGAAAAAAGATTTGAACTGGTGGTACGTCTTGAGCGAAGCCTGCGACAAGATATTTCAAATTTAGAAAACTTATATGTTTCTACTCCCACTGGTAACAGGATACCATTAAGTCAGATAGCAACGATTGAGTATAAGGATGCACCGGCACAAGTGAGCCGGGAAAATGGACAACGACGTATATTTGTCGGCTTCAATGTTCGCGGAAGAGATGTAGAAAGTACGGTGGAAGAAATTGAGGAGAAATTGCGGGAGAATCTAGAATTACCCCCTGGCTATTATTATACATTTGGAGGGCAATTCCAAAACCTGCGTGAAGCCAAAGCGCGTTTATCAATTGCTGTACCTGCGGCTCTTGCTCTTATTCTGGCTTTATTGTTTTTTACGTTCCGATCCATTAGTCAGGCATTTCTGATTTTCACTGCTGTTCCATTGTCAGCCATTGGAGGAGTAGCTGCACTTATGCTTCGCGGAATGCCCTTTTCGATTTCTGCAGGAGTAGGTTTTATCGCATTATTTGGTGTAGCAGTACTTAATGGAATCGTATTGATTGCATTTTTCAATCAGCTAAAAAAGGATGGTATGGGTAATGTAATTGAAAGAGTACGCTTAGGTACGTACTCCAGATTACGCCCGGTCTTAATGACGGCTGCTGTAGCCTCTCTTGGCTTTTTACCTATGGCTTTATCAAACGGAGATGGGGCTGAGGTTCAACGTCCTTTAGCTACTGTGGTAATCGGAGGCTTGTTTTCAGCGACCTTGTTAACACTATTAGTATTACCGGTGCTTTACATTTGGTTCGAAAAATGGTTTAGTAAGAAAATCAAAATAATTGCTGTTGCTTCAATTGTCTTTACACTGGGACTGTTTGGCCCTGGAAATATTCATGCTCAGCGATCTATTTCATTAGATGAAGCTATCACATACGCTAAAAGTCACAACCCACAAATTAAAGTCGGAACGTATCAGGTCCAGGTACAGCATATGATGAGTTTGAAACATTATTATTGGAAAGTCAACTTCAGCAAGCTTTTCAGGAATATGAGAAACAACGCAGAGCTTTGGAATATTTCGAAACTAGTGCTTTAGCAACTGCTAATTTTCTTTTAAGAAATGCAAGGATAAGTTTCATGGAAAAAGATATCCATTATGTAGAATATGTCCAGGCGCTTACTCATGCTAATGAGATACGGTTAAATTATCTCAATGCATTGAGGACATACAATGAATCTGTGATTGTCATTGAATGGCTCACAGGAATTTAACCTACGAGATTTAATACCAGTAATCAATTTAAAAAATAGTAACCATGAATTTTACTAAATATAATTTCTTCATCCTGTCTGGCCTTCTTTTCTTCCTGCCTGGATGCAATAAAACTGAAGTGAAATCGACTGCAAAAGCGAAGGAGCCTGACGAAGTCCACCTGCATACAGAAGGTGAATCAATGGAAGTAGCATTATCTTCCGAACAATATAAAATTGCAGGCATTGAAATAAGTACATTAGAAGTGCGTAATCTGACAGGCGTTGTCTATGTGAATGGTGAACTTGATGTACCTCCTCAAAACCTTGTGAGCATAAGCACACCGGCCCCTGGATTTCTTAAAAGTTCAGATCTGTTAGAGGGAACACGTGTCCGAAAGGGGCAGGTACTTGCTGTAATTCGGAATCCTGAATTTATTCAATGGCAACAGGATTTTCTGGAAACCAAGAATCAACTTGAGGCTGATCGTAGTCGCTTAGAATATCTAGAAGCAGAATATACAAGACAGGAAGAACTTGATCGTGAGAACGTAAATGCAAGAAAGACTCTACAAGCTGCAAAGGCTGAGTACAAAAGTATGAAATCAAACATTGCTGGTTTGGAGGCCCGTCTTGGGGGACAGCGAGCTAACTTGCGATTAATTGGTATTAACGTAGATAAATTATCCCCGAATAACTTTCAAAGTCAGATCTCCATTATATCACCAACAGCCGGGTATGTCATGTCGGTCAATGTCAATGCAGGTAAATATGTAAGCAATACAGATGTTTTATTCCAGATAGCTGATACAAAGCATTTGCATGCTGAACTTACTGTCTTTGAAAAAGACATTCATAAATTAAAAGTTGGTCAAAAAGTGCGTTTCACACTTGCAAATGAAACAAATGAACGCACAGCAACAATATACCTTTTCGGAAGAGAAATCACTGACGAAAGGGGAATCAGAGTACATTGCCATTTGGATAAAGAAGATCCCGAGCTCTTGCCGGGAATGTACTTTAAAGGAGTCGTCGAAACAGGAGCAAGTCCGTTGCCTTCATTGCCGGAAGAGGCGATTGTTAGTAATGAAGGTAAGGATTACATTTTTGTTGTTGAATCCCACGAAGACATAGATTCTGAATCGCGACAGGAAGGTCATAATAAGACGGATCAGAGTAAAAACAAAAACCCTAAGGAAAATGAAGCTGAACAAAATGACGAATATCACTTCCGTATGATTGAAGTCAATAAAGGTCTGACAGATGGAGCATTTAGTGAGGTCGTTTTGCCTGAGGGCTTCGATGCAACAAAAAGCCTGATAGTGACGAAAGGAGCATTCTATTTACTATCTGCTGTAAAATCTGCAAGTGAGGGAGAAGAATGACACTCGCATTAGGAGGCCTCTTATAATTTATCCCAATAAAACAACTTGATGAAAACGGATCTTTCCCATATCCATACATATGATGCCCACGGTCACATGACCTGTTGTACACTAGAGGAGAAAATATATACTAATGCAAATGCTGAGGAGCTTTTGGCAGGCATTGAAAGGCCTTCAGGAACAATTAATATAGCTTCGGATTCCACTATTAAGAAGAAGGAAGAATCAAAGAGAATGCAGTATTTTCCTGTTGGCATAAGTCTTGGTATGCTACTCGTTGGGATAGCTTTGGACTATATCGCACAAAATACTTTCTTCACCGGATACATTCGAATCCTATGGTATGTTTTCGCCTATATCCCTGTGGGATTTCCTGTCATTAAAGATGCAGTTAAAGCACTGAAGAGGAAAGAAGTATTTACTGAATTTACATTAATGGTTGTCGCTACGCTTGGAACATTCGCGATAGGAGAATATCCTGAAGGCGTAGCTGTGATGTTATTTTATACCATCGGCGAACTATTTCAGAGTGCAGCCGTAAGCAATGCAAAGCGAAGCATCAAAGCATTATTGGACGTACGGCCTTCGTCAGCAAGTGTGTTGAGAAATAATCAATACCTCGAAGTAAAACCCGAAGATGTTAAAGTTGAGGAAAACATACAGATTAAAGCCGGTGAAAAGGTTCCTCTGGACGGCGACATGCTGAGTGAAGGCAGCAGCTTCAATACAGCAGCATTAACAGGTGAGAGCAAACCAAAATATATCAATAAAGGGCAACTGGTATTAGCCGGGATGCTCAATCTCGACAAAGTAATCGAGCTTAGGGTAACCAAAAAATATGCTGACAGTTCACTGGCAAGAATTCTGGAAATGGTGCAGACCGCCACTGGACGAAAAGCGAAAACAGAGCTACTGATTAGAAAGATTGCTAAAATATATACTCCAATTGTTTTCTTTTTAGCAGTCGGCTTAGTCGTTATTCCATATTTTATACTTAACGATTATGCATTTAATGATTGGTTATACAGAGCACTAATTTTTTTGGTGATCTCTTGTCCCTGTGCATTAGTTATTTCTATACCATTGGGTTTCTTCGGTGGAATTGGCGCTGCTTCGCGACATGGCATTTTATTCAAAGGGTCTAATTATTTAGATCTTATGACCAAAGTGAACACGGTCGTATTGGATAAAACCGGAACCCTTACGGCAGGCGTATTCAAGGTGCAGGAAATTGTTACAACCGGAATGGAGAAAGATGTATTCATTAAAACATTAGCATCCCTGGAAAATAAATCTACGCATCCAATTGCAAAA